>DCGY01000043.1:15797-15923 GCA_002314715.1 Lachnospiraceae bacterium UBA1766
AACTGACGACAAGTCACTGTACAGAGGAAGTTAAAACTTCTATAACGGTCTGTCTTCGGACAGAAACAACGTGATGTGAAAAGGCCTTGAGTTGCGTAAGGGTTTAGGACACACACGGGAGAGTGT
>DCGY01000030.1:0-183 GCA_002314715.1 Lachnospiraceae bacterium UBA1766
ATCATGCGATCCCGTGCGCTTATGCGGTATTAGCAGCCGTTTCCAACTGTTGTCCCCCTGCATACGGCAGGTTACCCACGCGTTACTCACCCGTCCGCCACTCGATTGACCCGAAGGTCTCTCTCGTTCGACTTGCATGTGTTAAGCACGCCGCCAGCGTTCATCCTGAGCCAGGATCAAACT
>DCGY01000030.1:328-8973 GCA_002314715.1 Lachnospiraceae bacterium UBA1766
ATTACTGTTTAGTTATCAAGGTTCATTGTGTTGCTGTTTTTCGGCGACAACTCTGATATCATATCACAGCCATCTGTCGATGTCAACAACTTTTTTATTTTAATTTTTATTGCCTCAGATGTATTCCTCAGCAACGAAATTGATTCTAACACCGTCTAAATCAAATGTCAATAACAAATTACACATATTTTTCAAACAAATTATAAAACAATAAAAAGCCCTATTTCTAGGGCTTTTTCCAATAATTCTTAATCCATTTTCTAAAAAAATAGTTATTTCAATTGAATTGTGCATGATTTTTCACGATTTTTAATCGTAAGTGTTATTTCCTGAATCTCCGGTACCTCATTTGGGTCGATTTCTGTAAGAAGAACCAAATCCTCTGTCGATCCGGCATGAACTTCTCCCTTATACAACGCTAAATCATTTAAAAACAAGGTATTTAAAATCCCACGCTTATAGGTTTTGTTCACTTCAACCTTATAGGAAGCATTCAATCCAAAGATATCTGCACTGTAATTGGCTTCCGTTGAATTTGCAAGAGCAAACTGCAAAACCAAAAGCTTCTTCTGTTTTGATGCCTGTACAGACAAATATTCATCCGAAAAGCTGTCACAAGTATAATAACCTGTATAAATCAACTGTATCCCATCCGGGAAGGTAAAGAAATCTTCCAGCTGATCATAAGGTTTTACTACAGAATTATCCCCTGTATTATCTTTGTCATTATTTTGTTTATTCTGTTCTTCTTTCTCTTGTTTTTCCTTTTCCTTCTTGTCCTTTTCAGCCTGAATCAAAGCCTCTAATCTGGCTTTTTTTGCATCGGCCGCTTCTACTTCTTCCATGCTTTTCAGACGACTTCTGTTATTCGCATCATACTTTAACATTATGATGGCTGCATACTCACCAACTTCATTGAACTGTTCGTCTGTCATGTCCGGAAGCGTTACTCCGCATCCGCAAAGAAACATACATAGAGAAAGAAATACTATCCATAAACCAATCTTCTTACGCATAAAGTTCCCTCTGTCGGTCTATATTAAATATTCCCTGTACTTATTTTTATCCTGTTCCCTGCAATTAAGTCTAAGGAACACACCATCTACCCGATATTCCTGTTCCATAACAGTAGCAACATTGCAAAGATAAGATACAATACTACCTTTATCATAGGGTATAAGCATACAACAGTCAACATTTTTTGCGTAAAGCTTCTGCTGAATCAGTTCTGCCAGACGATAAATTGCTTCTCTTTCATGCGCAGATAAATATATCATGTTTTCCGACAGGCAATTCTCCGTCATATCCTGTTTCAAATCGCATTTATTATATACAACCAACTGGGGAATACCGGAAGCTTCCAGCTCCTTCAAAGTCTGTTCTGTAACATCCATATGCTGTTTAAAACTTTCATCCGAAAAATCAACCACTTGTACTATTAAATCTGCATAGCGAACCTCTTCCAAAGTCGATTGAAACGCCTTAATCAAACCATGTGGTAATTTATCGATAAATCCAACGGTATCGGACAAGAAAAAAGATTTATTATCCCCCGGCTCAATGAGTCTCACATTGGTTTCCAGTGTTGCAAAGAGCATATTTTTCTCCAAAACCTTCTTTTCTTCCCCACCGCCAAAATACTCCACCATACGATTTAGGATAGTAGACTTTCCGGCATTGGTGTAACCTACAAGGGCTACCTTGGGAATAGACGCATCATCTCTCCTTTTTCGTTGAGTCATACGATTTGATGCGATAATCTTAAGTTCTTTCTCCAACTCGGAAATACGATGTTCAATTTTACGACGGTCCAGTTCCAATTTTTTCTCACCGGAACCCTTGTTACTAAGGCTGCCACTTGCTCCACCCTGTCTGCCTAACGACTCACGCATTCCAATCAAACGTGGCAACATATACTTTAGGCGTGCCGTTTCCACTTGAAGCTTGGCCTCTTTTGTTTGCGCTCTCACAGCGAAAATATCCAAAATCAAATTCGTTCGATCGGATACAGGTAAATCCAGTTCCTGAGTCAAATTTCGAATTTGGGATGGCGATAACGTATTATCAAAAATCACTTCCTGCGCTTCCATACGGCTTGCCAAATCTCGAACTTCCGAAATTTTGCCTGCGCCGATATAATATGCCTTGTTTACATCACTCATCTTTTGAGTAATCACACCTACTACTTCTTTATCACAAGCTTCCGCCAGACTTTTTAATTCATCAAGACTGTGCTGAAAATCCACATCTTCTCCCAAATCCACTCCTACAAGCACGACCTTGATCTTATCTTCTTTTAAAATTTCTTCTAACATATGACTCCCCTCATCAAGAACGAAGAAATCTATTTCGCTTCAACCTCAAACCAGAACATTACTCCGTTCGAATAATTCTCCACGCCATAGTTCTGATTCAGTGAATCCATAATTGCCTTTACGATGGACAATCCCACACCGCTTCCGCCATATTCTCTCGTTCTGGCCTTATCCACTTTGTAGAACTTATCCCAAATTTGCGGCAATGATTCTTCCGGTATCGCCTCTCCTGTATTAAACACCGTTACTCTTACTTTATCTTCCATCTGTTTGATACAAATTTCAATATAACGTGAACCGGAGCAATGATTCATTGCATTGGAGAAATAATTCAAAAATACTTCCTCAATCATTCCTTCGTCTGCCCATACAAAAGCAGAACCAACAAAATCAAATCGAACTTCAATTTCTTTTTGTTTTGTCAATACCTCTGATGAACGTATTTCATTTCGAATCATATCCGCCAAATCAAAACGAACCATTTCTATCTTTTGATCCCCGAATTCAATATGATTCAAATTCAATAATTTTTGAACCATGGAATTCATCTTTTTCGCTTCATCCATGATTACTTCACAATAATATTCCCTGCTCTCCGGATCTTCGGAAATTCCTTCCTGCAATCCTTCCGCATATCCTTGAATCAATGCAATGGGTGTTTTTAATTCATGCGATACATTGGAAAGGAACTCCTTTCGCATTTCATCGATCTTTTCTTTCTTTTCAATATCTTTCTTTAATTCGTTATTTGCCGACTTTAACTCCGATAGGGTCTTCTCCAAAGTTGTAGACAGCATATTCATATTTTCGCCAAGATAATCCAGCTCATTATGAGCCTGTTCCTGATACTTGGCCTCGAAATCCATTTCCACCATTTTTTTGGAAATATCATTCAGTTTCAGGATAGGTCTGGTAAGTCTTCTGGATGATATCCACACCAAAATCACCCCAAGCAACGTACCTAAAAGACCAATATATATAAAGAATCGGTTAGCTGCCTTTGCGCTTTCCCGAATACTTTCCAACGGTGTACTCATGATAAAACTCATGCCCTCTTGCAATTCACCGTACATTTCCAAAAAATCGCCCAAACGATCCGCGGTTTTAACAATTTTACATTGTTCTAACTCCTTTACGACGGTAACCTCAGGCACCATATTCAAAAGGTACCCAAACAGACGCATCTCAAGACGTTTTCCTCCGTTTGTTGACTCATATTTCACATTTGACGTAGGATCCATTACATAAATTGCAATATTCGTTGTATTACAAACATAATTTAATTCTTCACTGAATGACTCAAAATCATAATCCGGATTATCGATTGCGGTTTTTATACTTTGATACGCACTAAATAACTCATCCTGTTTTTCCCGAAGATAAAATTTTTCCAGGAATAAATTATTTGCCAATATTTGTAATAAAACAACGCCAAGAAAAACTGAAAAATAAAGTACAGCCAATTGAATTCTAATAGAATGAACTTTTTTCTTCTTTTCGTTCTTCTTACGCATTTCAATTCTCCTCCAATTTGTATCCCATTCCCCAAATTGTTTTAATCATATCCCCTTTAGCACCCATTTTACTACGCAGTTTTTTCACATGGGTATCTATGGTTCTGGCATCCCCGAAATAATCATAATTCCAAACATTATTTAAAATCGTTTCCCGAGATAATGCCAAACCTTTGTTTTGAATAAAATATGTTAAAAGTTCAAACTCCTTAAAGCTCAGTTCTATATACGCATTGTCAATCATTACGCTATGGGCAGACAAATCAATTACAATACCGTTGCATTCCAGTTTATCTTCCTGTTTTCCTGCAAAAGATCTACGCAAAATTGCCTCAATCCGTGCCACAAGAATCTTAGGGCTAAAGGGCTTGGTAATATATTCATCAATCCCCAGCTGAAATCCCAGCAATTCATCCTGTTCCTCTGATTTTGCGGTCAGCATTATAATGGGAACTTTCGAATACTGTCGAATTTCACGACACACCTGCCATCCATCCATTTTGGGCATCATAACATCCAAAACAATAAGTGATATATCTTTTTGGGCAAAGAAAATATCTACTGCTTGTTCTCCATCTCCTGCCTCCAACACATCATAATCATGGCGTACCAGGAAATCCTTTACCAATTTTCTTAATTTTGCTTCATCATCTACCAGTAAAATCTTATTTTTTCCCATTTGTTCCCCATCCTTTCCTATGATGTGACATTTTAACACGTAATTATGTAAAATTTGTGTCCAATAGCTAACCTTATAAATTTTCCTGCTGCAGATGAAGTTCCAATTCCTTCGCACGAATATTTTGCTCTCTCTCGCTCAATTCTTGTTCCCAGGAAGAATACTTATCCTGCAATGCCTGTTCGTAATTCAGGATATTGGGAGCCTGCGCATTCAATGCAATAACAAACATTGCTATTACTGCAATCACCAATGCAATATTCAGAATGATGGAAATACGAAGTCCATTCCCTTTTTCTTTTTCGGGCTTTTGTTTCGGATGGTTCTGCACCGTTCTTCGACGAAGCCCGGATTCAATTCGATCATAAGCAGGAATTGCCGAAACAGACGAAGAATCAATTTCCGGATTTGAAAGCAAGAAATCCTGAAGTTTTTTTAAATAAAAAATACCAACCTGCGTATGAAAAACGCGGTCTTTTATTGCTTTTTCATAGATTTGAAGGATTGTTTCCGGCTTAGAATAATCCATTTTTGACTCCAAATATTCAACTTTGCGAATCTCCAAAGCAGCCTGTTGCGACTCTTCTTCCGTAAAGAAAATAAAACCATCCTGTACAAAATAATTTGTATCCATCATGCATCCTCGCTTTGCGGTTTTTGTTTTGCTTCGCGCGCTTGTTTTCTCTTTTCTCACTCACAAAAACTTTTGCTTCGCAAAATCGTCGCTTCGCGACTTCTGTTTTTGTTTCGTGTACGCCCTCTGAAAAACAAATGCGCTTCGCGCGCTTGTTTTCTCTTTTTCACTCACAAAAACTTTTGCTTCGCAAAATCGTCGCTTCGCGACTTCTGTTTTTGTTTCGTGTACGCCCTCTGAAAAACAAATGCGCTTCGCGCGCTTGTTTTTCTTAGAGGGCTACAAAAAAAGCACCCTAAATAGGATGCATTTTCGTACTTACGGTTGAACGTAATAATGGAGTAGACGGGAGTCGAACCCGTGTCCAAAAGCCCATTCCCTGTCCTTCTACTATCATAGTCCGTTATCTCGGTGGAGCTCTCCCCCACCTTTTCCCTTTATGATTAGGAAACGAACACCCTAATCATATCAGTAGCTTCATGTTACGCCCATATACGCAAAGCTTAGTATAAGTCGTTTCTCACATAGTCGATGCCTGGATTCTGAGGTGTGAGTGCCCCAGAGCAGACAAGCCACCTAAGGTGACGTCACTTACAGCTTACGCTGCAAATGCTAACTGAGTTTTTTCTTCAGCGTTTAGTTTAAGTTTGCAATCTAACGTTTGGCTCCGGATAGCTTCTCCAGCTGCAAGACCCCTGTCGAAACCTTTACTACCCCTTACAACTGTAATACTATATGCTAGTATATATAATTTTATTACGGAAGTCAATTATGGCTTCCATTATCTCATGAAAGATTTCTGATTTTAAATTCTTTTTCAGCCTCTCTCCTTTGATCTTTTTTTGCAATATCCTCTCGTTTATCGTAAAGCTTTTTGCCTCGGGCAAGACCAATTTCCACCTTTACCTTTCCCTCCTTGAAATAAACCTGTAATGGCACCAAGGTATAACCTTTTTCTTTGATTTTTCCCTGAAGCTTATTGATTTCAAACCGGTGCATCAGTAATTTTTTAATGCGTAACGGATCCTTGTTGAAAATATTCCCCTTTTCGTAAGGGCTTACGTGCATTCCATAAACAAAGACTTCATTATCTTCGATACGAATAAAGCTTTCTTTGATACTGCATTTTCCCATTCGGATGGACTTTACCTCTGTACCATGAAGTGCAATTCCTGCTTCATAAGTCTCATCAATAAAGAAATCATGATATGCCTTTTTATTATTGGCTACCAATTTCATTGTTTCTTTCGCTGCCATACTTCTGCTCCTGAATTTAACTATTTTACAATCGAAAAGTCAATTGTCCGTGCAAAGGAATCACACTCCTCTACCCGAATTCGAACGGGCATACCGATTTTATAAATAATATTGGTCGCATCGCCTACAAGTTCCATTGTCTTTTCATTATATCGGAAATAATCTCCCGGAATTTTAGAGATATGCACCATTCCTTCCACTGTGCTGGGAAGTTCTACATAAATCCCCCAGGAAGTAACACCGGATACCACACCCTCAAATTCCTCTCCAATAAATTGCTCCATATATTGGACTTTTTTGAGTTTATCGGTTTCTCTTTCGGCTTCATCGGCCCGGCGTTCCATTGAAGACGACTGTTTTGCAACCTCCGGCAAAATGCTCTTATAATGTTCGATTCGCTCTGCCGTCAATTTGCCACGTAACTGTTCCTTGATAATACGGTGAATCTGAAGATCCGGATAACGACGAATCGGGGAAGTAAAGTGACAATAATACTGACAAGCCAAGCCGAAATGTCCACTGCATTCCACGCTGTATTTCGCCTGTTGCATAGACCGTAAAACCATTCTGGTAATCATTGCCTCTTCCGGTGCTCCCGCAACCTTGGCCAAAAGCTTTTGAATTTCTTTGGGATGAATCTCTTCACTTCCGGTCTTTTGCCCATTTCTACCAACTGTTTTTAAATAAAAGCCCAGCTGGTTAATGGTAAGGGCCAGCTGCTTCATCCGATCCCCATCCGGTACCCCATGTACACGATAAACAAAAGGCACCTCCAACCAATAGAAATGCTGAGCAATGGTTTCATTCGCAATCAACATGAAATCTTCGATAATCCTGGTTGCAATATTTCGGTCGTAGGGTTTGATTTCTATGGGTTTTCCCTGTTCATCCAAGGTTATCTTACATTCCGGCAAATCAAAATCAATGGAACCGCGTTTTTTACGCTGATTTCGAAGTATAGATGCCAATTTTTCCATCATCTGAAAATCATCCAGTAAAAACTGATATTGCTTATATTCTTCGACCGTATTCAATACGGATGAATCTTCCAAAATATCTCGAACAGCACTGTAATTCATTCGTTTATTAATATTTAAAACAGATTCACATATCTCATAATCCACCATTTCCCCGGCCGGTGATATGGTCATAAGGCAGCTTAACGCCAATCGATCCACGCCTTCATTTAAGGAGCAAATTCCGTTACACAAAGTATGGGGAAGCATCGGTATCACACGGTCTACCAAATAAACACTGGTTGCTCTTTTTAAGGCTTCTCTGTCCAATGCAGAATTTTCCTGCACATAATTGGTCACATCCGCAATATGAACTCCCAAATGATAATTGGTACCATCAAATGAAATACTGATGGCATCATCTAAGTCTTTCGCATCTTCTCCATCAATGGTAACCATTGTAACATTTCTTAAATCACGCCGTCCCAAACAATCCGCTTCGCTTACATCGTTGGCCACACGCTGTGCCTGTGTCAAAGCTTTTTCCGAAAATTGCGTTGGCAGATCAAAACCCTTCACAATGGATAAAATATCTACTCCGGGATCATTGATATGGCCAAGAATCTCAATAATTTTTCCCTCAGGGCTTTTGGACGCATTCCCATAATCGGTAATTTCCACCACAACCTTATGCCCTTTTACAGCGCCGTTTAATTGTTCTTTCGCCACGAAAATATCCTTTGGAATTTTGGTATGGTCCGGAATAACAAAGCCAAAATTACCGTTTTTGCCCATATCCAGTGTACCCACAAGAGTGGTCATCCCTCTGGACACAACGCCTGTAATCTTCGCTTCCTTACGACGTCCTTTTACACTTCGAATGGGTACGATTGTTACCGTATCCCCATGGAATGCATCTGCCACATGCTCCTCGGGAATATAATAATCTTCATCCTGGCCCTCAATTTCTACAAATCCAAAGCCTTTTATATTTCCAACAAAGGTACCGGTAAGTATATTTTCTTCCGCCTTCTGGTATTTTCCACGTTTTGTAATCATGATTTGGCCTTCGGTCAAAAGTTCATTTAAGATATTCTTAAACTCCTCTCTTTCCCATGGCTCTACCTGAAGAATAATCGCTAATTCTTTTTCCTTCATGGGAACATACAAGGAATCCTTCATCAAATCACATATTATATTTTTCCGCTGTTCCCTTGTCTTTTTCTCCATCATAGTCTCCTTAGCACCAAAAAGCTAAATCCGAAATTTCGTTTTCGCTCGGGTGAAAAC
>DCGY01000030.1:9109-21948 GCA_002314715.1 Lachnospiraceae bacterium UBA1766
CTTCGGCGTCGCTTGTTTTCCTTCCGAGCGAAAAAATAAAAGACACTCTTTTGCAAGAGTGTCCTAAGTGTTAATTGAAAACTTTTAAATTCAATACTGCAGCAAGTAAAAGAAATAACACAGCAAGAACCTTTGTTAGCTTAACCAGGAAGCCTTCCATTGATCTGCCTTTGTTTTTTCCCCAGTAGGTTTCAGCCGCTCCACCACCGATGGAACCAAGACCTGCCTGCTTACCTTCCTGCATCAACACAACCACTACAAGCAATATACTGACAATAATAAAAACAATTGTAAGGATTATCTTTAAAATATCCATTTTGCACCTCTCGTATTTCACAATCTGGCTTATGACTACAAATCATTTATTTAAATGATAAGTCAAACGCTTTAAAATCAGATAAAACACTGACTATTATGACCGCGTATAATGTCACGCAAAGGTTATATTAGCACAAATTCATTTTCTTTTCAAGTGCTTTTTTTGAAAGCGAATTACTGTAAATCGTAAGGGGTCACCTGATATACATAGTAATTTAACCAATTGCTGTATAAATTATTACTGTGAGAACGCCACTGCAATAAGGGTTTCTCGTTCGGATCATTATTCGGGAAATAATTATAAGGAATCTGAATCGGCAATCCCTTATTCTTATCGCGAACATATTCATTATTTAATGTATAGCGGTCATACTCGGGATGTCCACTGACAAAAATCTTCTTTCCGTTTTCTGCAATAGCCAAAAACACCCCGGCCGCATCGGACTGTGCCAAAATGGTTACATCCTTGCAGGCTTTGATTTCGTCTGCCGGTGTTTCTGTATGACGACTGTGAGGTGCCAGGAAAATATCATCAAATCCTCTTACAAGCGGAATTTTACGATTTTCCACCCGATGTTCATAGACACCGAACAATTTCTGTGGCAAATGCTTTTTATTAATTCCGTAATAATGATAATATCCTGCCTGTGCGGCCCAACAAATATGCAAAGTGGAGGTCACATGGGTTTCTGCCCAATCCATAATCTGGCAGGTTTCCTCCCAATAATCCACTTCCTCAAACGTAATATCCTCTACCGGCGCTCCGGTAATAATCATTCCGTCAAATTTACGATGCTTGATATCATCAAAGGTAGAATAAAAACGATTCAGGTGACTGGCAGGTGTGTTTTGGGACACATGGGTTTTCGTGTTAATAAACGTAACATCCACCTGTAAGGGAGTATTGGATAAAGCGCGCAAAAGCTGAAGCTCTGTATCCTGTTTCACAGGCATATTATTTAAAATCACTACCTGTAAAGGACGAATATCCTGATGCATTGCTCTGGTCTCGTCCATTACAAATATATTTTCATTTTCCAGTATCTCCAATGCCGGTAAATCACTTTGTGTTCTGATAGGCATTTTCATTTCCTCCATTCAGATATTGTGCAATAAAATCATCTTCCGAAAGAATCGGAACCCCCAATTCTTTCGCCTTCTTGTTTTTAGACGAATTAGAGGTAACATCATTGTTAATCAGGCAGGTGGTTTTTCCGGTAACACTTCCGGTCACTTTTCCTCCCAGCGCTTCGATATCCTCTTTCAGTGCGTCTCGATTTTTATAGTGATTCAAGCTTCCTGTCACCACAAAAGACAAACCATCCAGCGTCTGTACCCTTTGATCAACTTCCGGTTTTTCCAGTTGAACTTCTTTTAACAGTGCATCTAATTTGAGACGATTATCCGGCTCCTGCATATAATCATAAAAAGCCTTTGCAATCACCTCTCCGATTCCTTCTATTTGCGAAAGTTCCTCTACGCCAGCATTTCTTATAGAATCCATATCGTATCGAAATGCCTTACAAATCAGCTTTGCGGTAGCCACACCGATATTAGCAATTCCCAAAGCATACAAAAATCTTGGCAGAATAACTTTTCTTGATTTTTCAATACTGTCCAACAAGTTCTGACAGGATTTTTCTCCGAAACCTTCCATCGAAGCAATGGCCTCTCTATGCTGCTCCAAATAATAAAGCGATGCAAAATCCTGTATAAATCCACAGGAAATCAGTTTTTCCAAGGTAGCCTCTGACAACCCGTCTATATTCATGGCGTCTCTGCTTACAAACAGCGTAAATCCTTTGATCTGTTTTGCTGCACATTTTTCATTTATACAATACAAAGATAAGGCTTCCTTGACCGCCATAATCTTCGTCTCTTTTTCACATACCGGGCAAACATTCGGAATATCCAACTGATTACTGCAGGTTAAATTTTCCGCTATCTGAGGGATAATCATATTTGCTTTATAAACCATAATATGATCACCGATTCCAAGCTTCAGACCACGAAGTACACTGATATTATGAACAGAGGCGCGACTGACTGTGGTACCTTCCAATTCCACCGGATCAAAAATAGCAACCGGATTAATCAAGCCGGTCCGGCTGGGACTCCATTCAATTTCCCGAAGAATCGTTTCCTTCACTTCATCTGCCCATTTAAAAGCAATTGCATTCCTGGGGAATTTGGCCGTTCTTCCCAGTGACTGACCGAAAGCCAAATCATCGTAAGAAAGCACCAAACCATCCGAAGGAATATCATAAGTTTCTATTTTCTTTTCAAACACATCAATTGTATCCAGAATTGTATCTTCCGTCACCGCATAACGCTCCACAACCTGGAATCCCATCTTTTCGAGAAAAACAAATTGCTTTTCCATGGAATTTTCAAAATCCACATCATCCGCTTTCACCAAGGAAAACGCAAAAAATCGAACATTTCGTTCTGCAGTGATTTTATTGTTTAGCTGACGTACAGAACCGCTGCACAAATTTCGGGGATTTTTATATCGATCTTCCGGATTCTCAATTTGTGCATTTATTTTCTCGAAGTCTGCATAACCAATGACAGCTTCTCCACGAAGAATCAGCTCTCCTGTATAGGAAATTTTCAGAGGAATATTCATAAATGTTCTGGCATTGTTTGTAATAACTTCTCCGACCTCGCCGTTCCCTCTGGTAACCGCCTTCACCAGTTCTCCGTTTTGATAGGTCAGTACAATCGTAAGACCATCCAGTTTCCAGCTTAATAGGGCCTTATGTCCCTGCAACCAGTCCCGTAATTCCTCCCTGCTTTTGGTTTTGCCTAAAGACAGCATAGGTTTTTCATGGGTTTCCTTGGGCAATTCATCTACTGCCACATACCCAACATTTACCGTAGGACTATTGGTCAGAATGACTCCTGTTTCTTCTTCCAGGCGAACCAGTTCATCATAAAGCTTATCATATTCAAAATTGCTCATGGTTTCTTCATCTTTGGCATAGTAACTTTCCGATGCCTTATTCAGAATATCGACCAGCTCTTTCATTCTTTCCAACTTCATATCCTGCATTTTATCTATCCTTTCGACCGATTCGAATCAAAAGCTCTTCCAATTCATCCTGCCCCAATTCACGATATTCTCCGGGTTTTAATCCTTCCAACATAACATTCACGACTCTGATTCGTTTTAGAGAACTCACCTGATAACCCAAATTCTCGCACATTCTGCGAATCTGACGATTTAGTCCCTGGGTTAAAATGATTCGAAATGTATAAGGTCCAAGCTGCTCCACTGTGCAAGGTCTGGTAGAAGTCTTTAGTTCCTTTAGGTAAATTCCGGAACTCATCTTCTCCAAAAACTCCCGGGTAATTTGCTTCTTTACCTTAACCACATACTCTTTTTCATGTCCGTTTGCTCCGCGCATCATGGAATCAATCAGATTTCCGTCGTTGGTCAAAAGCAATAACCCTTCCGAATCCTTATCCAATCTGCCCGCATAGGTCACACGAACCGGATAGTGAATCATTTCTGTAACCAATTTTTTCGCATGGGGATCCTTTTCACTGCAAATGACCCCTACCGGTTTATAATAAGCCAACACAACTGTATTTTCGGGGCCTATTATGTTTTGGTTGTTTAATACTTTCTTACCAATCGTAACCACATCTTCCGGTCCCACCGTGGTTCCCATTTGGGCTATCGACTGGTTCACCAAAACCTTCCCCGACTCAATCAGTTTATCCGCTTCTCGTCTGGAGCATACACCACATTGCGCTATGAACTTATTTAATCGGACTCGCTCCATGGCTTTAACTCCTCTATTTTACAAATCTTTGGGATTCCGTTTCCATCGGTCAATCCCTTTTTCGCCATCTGATCTGCCAATTCATTAAACTTAACATTGGTATGAGCTGCAACCTTGGTAAACTGAAGAATAATCTGCTGTTTCCAATTTTGCATGGCTTCTTTATATTTGCGGGTATGGTCATTATTACATTTCCATTCCCCGTTTGCCCATTTTGCAATGCCTTCATAGTCATAGCATATTTCTACTTTACGGAAGCCGTTTACAATAGCGGTTTTCACCGCATACATTGCCCCCAGCATCTCCCCGGTTACATTCCGATGCACCAAAGACTCCGGATTATCTCCGTTACCATATTCCGTAAAAATTCTGCCATCCGGCAAAAGGAAAACACATCCAAAAGCATATTTCCCCAGTGCCTCGTTATAGCTGCCATCTACATACACCAACAGAGTATCCTCCGGTGAGACTGCATCCATAGTGTCATCTCCGCCGGTTATATACGCATTGGCTTCTTCCAAGGTGGGGAATCCTTTGTATTGGGCACCCTTATATCCATCGATAGACTGTTTACAGGAGTCCCAATCCGAGAAGACTCCTGTAACACGGCCCTTGCGAACACCATAATATTTTTTTGTCGCCATAGACAAAACCAATCCTTACAATTACAAAGCTGCCTTAATAGCTGCCATCAACTCTTCATAGGTCTCATAAGCGGGAAGCTGAGGATATTCCGCCTTAATTGCCTCCGTGCTCTTGAAAAGGAAACCGGCCTTACTAGCCAAAATCATTCCCAAATCATTGTGGCTGTCACCGCTGGCAATGGTATCGTAACCAATGCTCTGCAATGCCTTTACGGTTGTAAGCTTTGACTTTTCACAACGCATTTTGAAACCGGTAATTTCTCCGCTCTCGCTTACCTCCAGAGAGTTGCAGAAAATGGTAGGATAACCCAGCTTCTTCATTAAAGGTCCGGCAAACTGTGAAAAGGTATCACTGATAATAATAACCTGTGTCATAGCACGAAGTTCATCCAAAAATTCCTTAGCACCGGGCATAGGATCGATTTTTGCGATGGTATCCTGGATTTCTTTTAATCCAAGACCATGCTCCTTTAAAATACCGATTCTCCACTTCATCAATTTATCGTAGTCCGGTTCGTCACGGGTTGTTCTCTTCAGCTCAGGAATTCCGCTGGCTTCTGCAAATGCAATCCAAATCTCCGGTACAAGTACTCCTTCAAGGTCTAAACATACAATATTCATTATCTTTTTTCCTCCAAATGTTTATTCAACTTTACTACTATAGCATATATTCGAAAGACTTTCATCAATCTTCTTTTAAAATTCTGGAAACCTCTCCAATCAGGAAGGAAGTGAATGGTCTTTCTGCCAATCGATCCTCAGGGCAAGGGCCCTCAGTGCGGAAAATCATACTACTGGGAGTTTCCTTGGTATAAGGTTTCCAAACCGGCATCATGGTACCATCAATATCATCTCCGTTTGGATCACCGTTCTTAATAAAGTTACACCAGTAATTGCACATCTGTCGGGACAAATCATAATACTTACCGGTGAAAGGTCTCCAACATTTTGCCAGCGTTTCAAAGAAAAACCAAAGTTCGACAGAATGGAAGGTTCCGGGATGATCCCAACCCGGGATTTCCGGATCAAAGCAATAATAGTAGCAATTTGTATTGCTTTTATTTTCCTGATTTTGTAAAAATACTGCTTTCACAGTGCATTCAATTCCGCTGGTTACACCATAGCGTCCTTCCCGTCTTTCATGGGCCTGTGGAAACGTCAAAAACTTCTCTGTATTTTTACCAAACAATACTTTGGCTTTTTCCATCATATCTTCTTCATCATCTGCTGTGATACCGTTTAGGAATTCTTCGGAAGTATTTCCTGCCATAACCGGTACCTGTGCCCGCTTATTTTGCATCCATAACTTTATCGGATCTCCTACGCAGAAAAGATTATCGATAACCGGAAGCATCATGGTATCGTTTACGCGAAACTCCGCATATTTTGCACGAATATAAAGCGCATCCAGCTTCCTGGCCTCTTCCAAAGTTTCCACTCCCAGATGTTTAAAGAAACGTTTTCCGATTTCTTCTCCCTCTCGCAGTGTAACCGGTTCTCCGATTCCTCCGTCCTTATAAGGAGAACGAATCATTGCGCTCTGAATAATCGCCTTTTGAATGAGCCCAAAGTTACCCGGACAAGTCATTTGGCTCAGTACACTGCCACCGCCGGCAGACTGACCGGCAATTGTGATGTTTTTCGGATCACCGCCAAAGGCTTCAATATTACGAATAACCCACTTTAATCCGGCCTGTTGGTCCAGGCTTCCGAAATTGGCAGGTGCATCCGGCTGTTCTTTTGTAATCTGCGGATGGGCTAAAAAACCAAACGCATTCAATCGATAATTTACGGAAACAACCACAATTCCTCTTCTGGCAACACGTTCTCCGTCAAATTCCATTTCCGAAGGATAACCCCACTGAAGTCCGCCTCCGAAATACCAAATGACAACCGGTAATTTATCTTCCGGACTCTTTGCTCCTGTCCATACATTCAAGTAGAGACAGTCTTCACTCATTTCGATATCCGGATCCACATGCCATTCTCTGTTGTAAATCATATCCCCGATACCCGGAGTATCCTGCACCGAAATCGGTTTAAAACGAAACGCATCCAGTACCCCATCCCAATCAGACGCCGGTTGCGGTGCTCTCCATCTGTTTTCACCAACAGGTGGTGCCGCAAAAGGTATTCCCTTAAAGGCCGTAATCCTTGGATCAGCACACTCAATTCCCCTCACAAATCCATTTTCCGTTTTTGTTGTACGGATCATAAAAAGACCTCCTTATTCCCCAATAAGTTTTTGAAACCATCTCTTTATATCAAAGCAGCGAACATTCGTCCACATGCGATTGATTCGTTCATTACTTTCTTTATCAAAATATTCCATTACCGCACTACGATTCATAACCTCCTGAGAAGGATACTGTGCATAGAGCTGTCTCGTGGTCTGATCCAGGGAAGTGGTTACAATAACCTCCTTATCCCCAAAGAAATAACTGATATCGTAGTCAACGGATTCTTCTTCCTCATCCTCCACGCCGTAATTCCAGTTAATATAGTCAATAATATAGTCACTGTCTCCGCCGGAAATAACTGAGGTATAACCGATGTAATCCATGTTTCGTACAGCGCTTTCCGGTTTTGCCATATAATTTACAAAGGCTTCCGCAGCCATCTGTTTATCTGCATCCCCTTCTACACCGCAACGAAGCATTACCCAACCGTCAAACCAAAGATTCGTGGATTCCCGGGGAATTGCATAAGAAAGCTCAATTCCGTCCTCTTCTGCCTGATCCATGGTATATACTGCATCACCGGACCATTGCTGATTTGCAACCACCTTGCCGGTTACCATGTCTGCTTTTCCGCTGTCAGTCTCAAAAGAATAAACATTTTGCTTAATATCGCTTAAGATTTCTTCCACTCCATCAACTGTTTCCTTGTCCGTGGCGTTGACAGCCTTTGTTAATTGCTCTTTATAATCCGGGCTGCTTTTAAATGCATCCGTGGAAATCAAATCATAATAGTAAATGCTGACTGCAGAATAATACGCGTCTCGGACACTGTCCTTCACGGTGATACGCTTCGCAAACTTTTCATTACGAAGAATATCCCAGCAGGAGGCTTCCTCTTCTGTGACCTCTTCCGGATTGTATACAATACCTAAAGTTCCCCACATATATCCGGCCGCATACTTATCCAAGGTTTCCCCACCAATATTTAAGTTGGCATAAATATCGGCAATATAAGGGGATACATTATTCACATAGAAATTGTTTTCCAGCTCTTTCCTGTGGAAATCCTCCGAAAAAGGAACCAGCATTTCTTCCTTCATCATCTTCATAATCATATATTCGGAAGGACATACTACATCATATACATCTCCCAAAGTAATCTGATTATAAAGTTCCTCGTTGGTACCAAAAGTAGAATATTCAACCTTAACACTTCTGCCATAGGTTTCTTCAAACCAGTCTTCAAAGTCCTCAATCAAACTGTTTTGGGCTAAAAGCACGGTACCATCCGAAAACTCAATGGCGCTGTCCTCATCCCAATCTCCCTGGTCCATATACTCTTCCCAGTTCGAGACACGAAGAATAATGGTTTCATCCTCTTTATCACCGCAACCGCAAATCCCAAGAAGAAATACGAAAAGAAAAGGAAGAAAACATACGCGCATTTTATTAGACCACTTTTTTTTCATGATACTCTTCCTCCTATTTTTCTTCTTTCTTTACATAATTGGAACCAAGTACGCAGAGAATTACCACCACAAAAATTACGGTAGATAATGCCCACAACGCGGTCTTAATCTCAGTCTGTGAGCCCTTGGTAGCATTTACCACGTAAGTACTGATGGTATCAAATGTTGCCGGCTTGGTGTAGGTCGCCACAAAATAATCATCCAACGACAAGGTGATTGCCGTCATAAATCCACTGGTAATACCGGGTACTATCTGCGGAATGATGACTTTCCAAAGCGCTGATGCCGGGGTACAGCCCAAGTCCAAAGCAGCTTCATACAACTGCTGATCCATTTGTTTCAACCTTGGGATTACAGAAAGATAAACAAATGGCACACACAAACAGGTTTGTCCAATCACCAAAGGAATAAAGGTATCCTTGTTTATATGAAAAATTGCAATCATCAGAATACAAACGGAAAAACCGGTCACAACATCTGCATTTACTACCGGAATCTGATTGGAAAGTTCAATAGCCGTACGAATCTTGCGTCTGGAATAAAAACTTCCGATGGCACCCACGGTACCTAACAAAGTGGAAATAATCGCCACGCCGATTGCTAAAGATAACGTTCCCAAGATCATACTTACCAATGCGGGAGTCGTAACCAGGGTTTCATAATTTGCAAAAGAAAATCCACGGATGGAACCAATCATGGTGGAATCCGTGAAACTGTAAACCGCCAAAATTAATATGGGAGCATACAAAAAAGCCAATACAAGCCAAATCCAGGAATGAATTAATATCTTTTTCATAATTACCTCCTCCCC
This sequence comes from Lachnospiraceae bacterium UBA1766, assembly GCA_002314715.1. Taxonomy (GTDB): domain Bacteria; phylum Bacillota; class Clostridia; order Lachnospirales; family Lachnospiraceae; genus Acetatifactor. The sequence goes on from DCGY01000030.1 coordinate 18,323, forward strand.
TATTTCAACGTGCTGATTTTCTGATTATTCTTGGTCTCCCCAAATTGGTTGGACACAACTGTAATCAGACAAATAATCATCAAAAGAATGATGGAAATAACGGAACCGTTATGCCAGTCATAAGAACTAAAGTAGCTTCCAATCAAACTACCCATAATGTAGGTGCTGTTGTAAACCATATCCAACACAACATAATTGGTCATGGATGGCAAAAAGACCATAGTTACACCGCTAACAATACCGGGAACGGATAAAGGCAAAATAACCTTTACAAACAAATGAAACTTTCCGGCACCCAAATCCTGTGCCGCCTCGATATAACTGTTATCCAGCTTTACCAACGCATTGTATAAAGGCAAAATCATGAAAGGCAGGAAATCATACACCATACAAATAATGGTATTCAAAAATGGGTGCATTGCCAAATTGTCTTCCATCAAAGTCAATATTTCTTTTAATGCCGTAATACGCAGTGTAAAGTTAATCCACATAGGCAAAACAAACAGCATCAAAAGGGCCTGATTGGCTTTCAGTCCCATTTTCGCCAAAATATAAGCAGTCGGATACGCTATCAAAAGGCAGAAAACGGTTGTAACAAGTGCAATTACGATACTATAGATTAACGTACCTACTGTTTTGGCACTTTGAAAAAAAGCAAAAAAGTTATGAAAAGATATATGTCCCGCATTGTCGGTAAATGCATATCCGATAACCACAAAAAGAGGCAGGATTACAAACAATACCAGAAACAAGGCATAGGGAATCGCCAGTTGTTTTCTAGAAAATGTATATTTCAACGCCTTATCCTCCTACTTCAACTCAAAAACAAACTTATCGGTGGGCACCTGAACACTAACGTAGTCCTCCTGGTTCCACAAGTACTCACTGTGTACAATGTAATCTTCTTCGGATTCACTACGGACACGATATCGATAATGGTCATCAATGTAAATAAAGTTAAAGATATGACCGGATACAAAACCACTGTCCGGCTCATCGCTAAGCGTACCGTCTTCCGGAAGAAAGGAAGCCACAACCGCTGCACCCTTCCAGGAAATCTCCTTACCGGAATGATCAACCAGCATACCCTCTTTTTCAACTGCAGTCTGAAATACACGGTTTGCAGGTACCGTAAGTGAGAAATCATCAAATGCAACCACAAGTCCTTTTTCTGCATTGTAATCCTCCACAATACCCTCATAATGATTAATGGAGGTATCATAAGGAATAATGTGGATATTGTCCGGCGGAATAATCAACCCAACCTTCTCCCCTTCCTTATAGGCTTTTAGGCTGTGAATTTCCATCTCCGCCTTACCGGTTTTCACAGTTGTCACATAGAAAATACCCTTAAAGTCACATATCAATACTTCACCGGTCATTTGACCCTTTCCCACCTCGGTAATCATCACATCTTCCGGGCGGATTACTGCATCGATAATTGTATCCTCAGCATAATCATCCACACAATCAAAAACAGTGCCGCAGAATTCCACCTGCTTTTTACCCACCATCTTGCCTTTAAAAATATTACTTTCCCCGATAAAATCCGCTACGAACAAATTGCTGGGCTCGTTATAAATATCCTCGGGTGTACCTACCTGTTGAATCTGACCGTCAGACATAACCACTACTTTGTCAGACATGGTTAATGCCTCTTCCTGATCATGGGTAACAAAGATAAAAGTAATACCCAGTTTCTTATGCATTTCCTTTAATTCCAGCTGCATTTCCTTACGCATTTTATAATCCAAAGCACTTAAGGATTCATCCAGCAAAAGTACTTCCGGCTCATTTACGATTGCCCGGGCAATGGCAATACGCTGTTGCTGTCCTCCGGAAAGCGTACTGATACTACGCTTTTCAAAGCTCTCCAGATCCACCATTTCCAGAACCTTCTTTACCTTTTCGTCCTGAACCTTTTTATCCATCTTTTTGATTTTCAGGCCAAAGGTAATATTGTCATATACATTCAAATGAGGAAACAATGCATACTTTTGAAATACTGTGTTGATTGGACGCTCATTGGGTGCCAGGTTGCTGATATCTTTTCCATCCAGTAAAATCGTACCCTCAGTAGGTTTTTCAAATCCGCCAATCATACGTAAAATTGTAGTTTTACCGCATCCGGAAGGTCCCAAAAGGGTTACAAACTCACCCTTCTTTATCTCCAGGCTAAGATCCTCAATAACCGTCACTCCGTCCTCGAAGGTCTTCTTTATATTCTTTAATTCAATCAAAGTATCTTTTGTATCACTCATTTTTTGCCCTCATCTATTCTATATATTCTAAAAATACTTACGCCTTAATTGCCCATCGAAGTTTTGTGGATCTGGCTCTCGGATTTCGATTGCACTCTTCCGGTGTAGGTCTGGTCACGTCCTCCGCCACTTCAGCATAAATTCCGGCCTTCTTTCCATCCTTAAATGCTTTTTTCACCAAACGATCCTCTCCGGAATGAAAGGTCAGGATAGCCACCCTTGCCCCGGAATTCAGGACTTCCGGAAGCTTATTTACAAAATCGTACAATACTTCCATTTCCTGGTTTACATCAATTCGAAGCGCCTGAAATGTTCTGGCGCAGGATTTTTTTACAGTTTCTTTTCGTTCGGACTCCGGCAAAAATGCCAGTGCCTCTTCAATCGCCTTTTTCAAGTCCGTTGTTCTCTCTATGCTTTTCCCGGATTTTCGCCACTTCATAATTGTCTTTGCAATCTGTTCTGCATATGGCTCATCCGAGTTCTCTATAAGCATTCCCTGCATTTCCGTAAGATTTAATTCTTTTAATCGCTCTGCAGCGGAAATTCCCTTTTGTGGATTTAAACGTAAGTCCAAGGGACCGTCCACCTTATAGGAAAAACCTCGTTCCGGATTGTCGATTTGCATGGAAGACACACCTAAATCCGCCAATAAAAAATCTATTTTCCCATGTTCCTTCGCAACCTGGTCAATATTCGCAAAATTAGTCCGAATAATTGTTAATATCTCTTCGCCGTAGCCCTGATTTCTCAGACGTTCTTCTGTTTTTACCGACTCAATCGGATCCACATCCAGGCCAATTAAATGACCCTTTCCCTCTAAGCGAGCCAGCATTGCCTGTGTATGTCCTCCATACCCAAGGGTTGCATCCAATCCTCTTTCTCCCGGTTTAATCTGAAGAACCTCCAGTATTTCATTTACCATAATGGAGATATGCATGCCTGCGGGGGTACTGCCCTTTCCGATGACATGCTCTACCGTGTCAGCGTACTTTTCCGGCTGTTGCTCTTTATAGCGTTCTTCAAATTTTTTCGGATATTTTCCGGAATAATGTACTCTTCTTTTATGAGTCTGTTCCACGGTTATTCTCCTTTTTGCATAGTCGATTTATTTTATCACAAATGCAAAGAATATATCAATAAAAATACTGAAAAAAGAGTTTCGATTGTAATGACAGGTGGGTTTTATTTTTGCGACAAAAAAAGACTGTATATCCAAAGCGGATATACAGTCTTCTATGCTTATTTTAGCTACTTACTATACAATACCCTGAGCGGTCATTGCATCAGCAACCTTTAAGAAGCCTGCGATGTTTGCGCCGGCAACATAGTTACCTTCCAAACCATACTTCTTAGCTGCATCATCAA
>DCGY01000082.1:0-6835 GCA_002314715.1 Lachnospiraceae bacterium UBA1766
AGACAGTTTAAAAAAGATATATGGTGTATACATGGTTTTCATCATAGTGGTGCTGTTTTATGTGCTCAATACCTTTAAGGTTGACACGGTGAGCACGTCCTACAAGAAAGGCTATGAGAAAATAACCAATTATAAAACAGAAAGCGTGAAATATTCAAAATCTCCCAGCGGGACCAAAGAGGTTTATATTTTGCCCGGTCAGAAGGTGGAGGGCGCCTATCGTCATTTAATGATTTACTCGGTACATCAGACGGTGGAGGTGTATGTAGGTTCTACACTTTTATACAGCATGAAATCCAATCCAAGCAATTTTGGCAAAACCCCGGGATGTATTTGGAATGATATTGTACTGTTAGACCGCTTTTTGGGCGAAGAGATTCGGGTAGAAATCACTCCGGCATATGCAAATTCTGTAAAAGTCAGACCTTTGTTTTACTTTGGTACCAAGCTGGACATTATAAAAAGTGTTTTGCTTGATGCAGTTTTACGTATTCTGTTGAGCTTGGTTTTAGTGGTAATCGGAATCGGATTGATTGTCTATGTTTTTTACAATCGAATGAATTCCGAAATCAGCAAAGATATTGCCTTTCGAGGTGTTTTCGCAATTCATATCGGACTTTGGCGATTCTTTGATTTACCGGCGGCAAAGCTGTTGCTTATGGGAAAACCGGCAGTGTCTATGGCTCCGTTTATGGCAATTTTGCTTTCGATTGTTCCCTTTTTGTTTATTTTTCAGGATATTGTCAAGATACGTAAAAGACGTCTGTGGGATATCTGGTGTTGGATTTTACTGGCGGGTGTGTCCCTGTGTGGTATGCTCCAGTATATGGATATGGTGGATTTCCGGGAGAGCTTTATCGTCTCTGTAATTCTTCTGATTGGAACGAGCGCATTGATATCTTCTGAACTTTATCAGGATGTGCGTAGCTATGGTTGGAGTGAAAAGATGAAGCAGAATGCCATGTTTGTTGTTGTGTGCATGGTGGGAGTTGGCATGGATATCTTATGCTATCTGGTAAGCGGACGCAGTAAAACCACGGATTTTGGAATGATTGCCTTCCTGGTATATCTGATTTTGATTTCGGTGGATGCTGCTAAGGATGCAAAGGAATTGGCTGTGGCAGGAATGCAGTCCAAGAACTATGAACGTATGGCATACAGAGATCAGTTGACCGGTTTGTATAATCGTACCGCACTTGCGGTGGATACGGATCGGTATACCTTTGATCCAAGTCATTGTATTTATCTGGTGTTTGATTTAAATGATTTAAAGAAATGTAATGACCAATTGGGTCATGAGCAAGGTGATATCTATATTAAGGACAGCGCCCGTTTGATTCAAAGTACCTTTGAACTTCTCGGAAAATGTTATCGAACCGGTGGCGATGAGTTCTGCTGTATTGTTGAAAAGGCCAGTCTGAAAGACGTAAAAGAGACGATTAACGAACTTCGCAGACGATATGAGGAATATAATATAAAAAGCCCTATTGTGAAGATTTCCATTTCCGTGGGATACGCGGTCTATGATGAGCGCCTGGATTATGATATTACAGAAACAAGCAAGCGTGCGGACAAGATGATGTATGAGGATAAGGCACGTATTAAGAAAGAACGCGCAGAAAAAGCGGGAGTGGTGTAAGAGAGGAGATTTTACATGAGACAGCAAGGAATATTATTGCCCATCTCAAGTATACCATCTGACTATGGTATTGGTACATTTGGCAAGGAAAGTTATGCATTTGTAGACTTCTTAAAGAAAGCAGGACAGAAGGTTTGGCAGATTTTGCCCCTGGGCCCCATTGGTTACGGAGCATCCCCCTATCAGTCCTTCTCGACTTTCGCGGGAAATCCTTACTATATTGATTTGGAGCAGCTGATTGAAAAGGGATATCTCACCAAAGAGGAATGTGACGCTTTGGATTTCGGAGATCACCCCAATTATGTGGATTATGAGAAGATGTATAACCAGCGTTTCCCTTTGCTTCGGAAAGCATGGGAAAGAGCCCTGAAGAAGGGTTTGGAGAGCAAGAAGGATTATGTGACCTTCCTGCAGAAAAATTCCTATTGGCTGGAAGACTATGCCTTGTATATGGCATTGAAGGACGCATTCCCGGGTAAGTGCTTTATTGATTGGGATGAGGATATTCGTTTGAGAAAGCCCTTAGCCATTGCCAAGTATACCAGAGAGTTGGCGGATGAAATTCGTTTTTATAATTTCCAACAGTATTTGTTTGCAACTCAGTGGAAGGAATTAAAGCTTTATGCCAATAAGGCGGGTATTCAAATCGTTGGAGATATCCCGATTTATGTTGCTTTTGACAGCGCGGATACCTGGTCTCATCCGGAGTTGTTCCAGCTGGATGCAAACGGAATGCCCATTGGTGTGGCAGGATGTCCTCCGGATGCTTTTTCTTCTACCGGACAGCTTTGGGGAAATCCGTTGTATAATTGGGAGTTCCACAAAAAGACCAATTATGCATGGTGGATGCAACGTATTGCGTATTGCTATGAATTGTATGATGTGGTTCGAATCGACCATTTCAGAGGCTTTGATGAATATTGGTTCGTGCCTTACGGAGACCCTACCGCTGCGAAAGGCCATTGGGAGGCAGGTCCGGGATATGAAATATTTGAAACCATGAAGCGGAAGCTTGGCAAGAAGAAAGTGATTGCCGAGGATTTGGGATTTTTGACAGATTCTGTAAAGAAGCTGTTGGAGGATACCGGCTACCCGGGTATGAAGATTTTGCATTTCGCGTTTGATCCAAGCGGTATCAGTATTTATTTGCCGCATAATTATGATCGTAATTGCGTGGTATATACCGGAACCCATGATAATGAGACAACCGTGGGCTGGTTGCAGAGCAGATCCTATGAGGAAAAACAGTTCCTGAAGGAATATTTGAACCGTACGGATGACGAAGATTTGTGCTGGGAGTTAATTCGCGTGGCTTGCTCCAGTGTGGCGGATACCGCAATTATTCCTATGCAGGATTATCTGGCACTGGGAAATGAAGCGCGTATCAATACACCTTCAACCTTGGGCGATAACTGGAAGTGGAGAATGAGCAGGGGCGTTTTGACCGATGAACTTGCCGGAAAGATTTGGAAATTGACAAAAAATTACGGAAGGCTTTAAAGCCTTCCGTTTTTTTAGAATTTTATCATAGCCATGTAGGAATTGTGGTATTCCTTCTGATAGGTTACTTCTTCGCCGAACCAGTCCGGAGGAAGAAAACTCTCTGCCGCTTCTTTGCTGCCAAATTCCACTTCGGCTAATTTTAGAGGAGCGAAGGGGGCATCAAATACATCCAATTCAATGGTCAGGGAGTAATCGGCAGGAGGCGTAGGGAAGCCGGCTTTAAAGCCCGGATTCTTTAGCGGAATCAGATAGCGCTTCTTGGAAATAAGATTACCGTCCCTTTTGTCGCGAAGATGATAATAGGCATCTTCATTCAGGAACAGATTGTATTCTTCGCGAGCCATCATTCCTTTTCCTTTATAAGTCAGATAATAATTGTCGTCTTCTTTTCTTACGCGAACAACAGGGTCCACGTTTAAATATGCCTGCTCAATATGACGATACGGGTAGGAGTCAAGATCGGCAGGAAGCTCATTGATGATAAATTTACGTTCGATTTCCAAATTGGTCACCCAGCTTTCCTTTGTGATAAAATAATATTACCATAAAATGGTCGGAAAGTAAAACGAAATTCCTGTGAACAGGGGATTAAGAAAGTATAAAAATCGGGCGAAAGGTTGTAAGAAAAAAAGAAATCCCTTATAATAATATGAAATAGAAAATACGGTTTTCGATTGAAAACGAAAGGAGAAAAAATGAGTAAAATTGCGGTATTCTTTTCAGAAGGATTTGAGGAAATAGAAGCACTTACAGTAGTGGATTTATGCCGTCGTGCAAAGCTTGAGACGGATATGGTTGCAGTGGAAAACGGGGATTCCTGTCTGGGCTCTCACGGAATTCGTGTAGACATGGACAAGAAGCTTCAGGACATTTGTTTTTCAGATTATGATATGCTGGTACTACCCGGTGGCCTAAAAGGTACCCAGGGTTTGGAAGCCTGCCAAATCCTGATGGAGCAGATCGACAGCTTCTACACAAACGGAAAGGCCATTGCAGCGGTTTGTGCAGCTCCCAGTATTTTTGGACACAGAGGTATTTTGAAGGGACGTAAGGCCTGCTCTTATCCCAGCTTTGAAAGTCATTTGGAGGGGGCGCAGGTGACGGCCGGCCCGGTAGAGATATCCGAAAATGTTATCACCTCCAGAGGAATGGGAACTGCCATGGATTTTGGCTTAGCCATTATCGGCTATTTGGAAGGAAAAGATTTGGCTGACAGTATCGCAAAGCAAATTGTTTATCGATAAGGAATCGCATAGCATTTGGGTATATGCGGGGAATGTGAAGTGAGTAAGATGAGTGAAGCAAAGAAATGTGCAAAAGCACTGTTACAATTTATTGAGGATTGCCCCAGTGTGTATCATGTGATCAATCGCATCCGTGGGGAGCTTTTGGATGCAGGGGCAGTGGAATTACAGGAAACGGAAAAATGGACTCTTTTGGCGGGACAAACGTATTTCGTGGTTCGTAACGATGCTTCCGTAATAGCTTTTTCCTGTCCGGCAAAAGCCCCCAAGGGATTTCATATGGTGGCAGCCCACAGTGATTCTCCTACCTTCAAACTGAAGGCAAATCCGGAGATGAATGTGGAAGCCCATTATGGCAAGCTGAACGTAGAAAAATATGGTGGTATGATTATGAATACCTGGATGGATCGCCCCTTATCCGTGGCCGGAAGAGTGGCAGTTACAGATTCGCAAACAGGCAAAATAATCACCCGTCTCGTTAATATGGATAAGGATCTTTTGGTTATCCCCAACCTTGCTATTCATATGAACCGGGACATCAATAAAGGCGTAGAGCTGAACCCCCAGGTAGATATGCTTCCTTTGTTTGGAGAAAAGGCAGAAAAAGGGGTTTTTAATAAACGCATTGCCAAGCAGTTGGGAATCAAACCGGAGGAAATACTGGATTGGGATTTATTCCTGTATGCCCGGGAAAAAGGCCGTTTCATCGGCGACAAAGAGGAGTTTATCCTCTCCCCAAAGCTGGATGATTTGCAGTGTGTATTTTGTGCCAAGGAGGCCTTCCTGCATCAAAGTCCCGCGGAGTATATAAATGTGTTTGCGGTATTTGATCATGAGGAGATTGGAAGCACCTCCAGACAGGCAGCAGATTCGGATTTCTTAAAAAGTGTTTTGGAGAGGATTGTACAAGGACTGGAGGGACAGGAGAAAAGCTATGAAATGCTTTTGGCAGATTCCTATCTTCTGTCTGCGGACAATGCCCATGCGGTGCATCCCAATCATCCGGAAAAAGCAGATCCCACCAATCGACCTTATTTAAATCAGGGTGTGGTCCTGAAATATCACGGTGGTCAAAAATATACATCGGACGGCGTTAGCGGTGCTTATTTCAAGCTGCTTTGCAAGGAGGCGAAGGTTCCCTATCAGACCTTTGCAAACAGGGCAGATATGACCGGAGGCTCTACCTTGGGAAATATATCCACAGCCCATGTTTCCGTGATGAGTGCGGACATAGGCATGCCACAGCTGGCAATGCATTCCTGCGTGGAAACCGGCGGTGTGAAGGATACCTTGTACGGTATTTTGCTGATGAAAAAATTGTACGAAAAATAGAATTGAGATGAAAGAGAAAGCGTAGTTTCCCCCGGGTGACTGCGCTTTTGTTTGTTTTATACGAAAACAGGAAACTAATTTTGTTGATTTGGTTTCTTGTTTCTTTCGGTAGAAAATGGTAAGCTGAATATATGGAAACTAAAATAACAAATTTGGTTTCCGGTAAAAAAAGAAATACGAACAAAACAAAGCGAATTCTTGTTTCAAAAGCATGGAAAGGGGAATACTGATGGAAACCAAGGAACAATTAAAGGAAAAGATTTTGCTGGGCACCATTGATGTTTTTAACCAAAAAGGGTTGAAATTTACCATGGATGATATTGCCGCCCATTTGTCCATTAGTAAGAAAACAATCTACACGGTATTTGCAGATAAAGAGAGTATGTTTTTGGCGATGGTGGATTACCTGTTTGATGGAATCAAGGCCAGTGAAGAAAGGATTCTGGCAGATGAAAGCCTTCCCTTGTTGGAGAAAATCAAAAGGCTGTTGGGGGCAATGCCGGATGGCTATCATAACATCGATTTTCGTAAGTTATATATTTTGAAGGATAAATATCCTACCACTTATAAGCGTGTGGAGGAGCGATTGGAAAATGGCTGGGAGGCCACCATGGAACTTCTGGAAGAGGGCATGAGGCAGGGTGTGATTCGCCCGGTGCCGCTTTGCCTGGTGAAGCTGATGATGGAATCTGCCCTGGAACAGTTTTTTCAAAGAGATATACTGGTGGCGAACCATTTGTCTTACGGAGAGGCCCTGAATCATTTGGTGGAAATTTTGATTTCGGGAATCGAACAAAAGGCATAAGGGTTTATGAGTAGAAGTGAAGCGGATTGAGAATCTCCGTTTTGGCGGAGAAGAAGGAGAGGACCAAATATGAGACAGATAATTCCTATAAACAATGATTGGCTGTTTTCGGAGGATTTTCGCCCGGAATATACAAAAAATAAGGATTTTCCTCAATTTCAGAAGGTGCGCATACCCCATACCGTAAAAGAAACTCCTTTGCATTATTTTGATGAGCATATATACCAGATGGAGTCCTGCTACCAAAAAATTATTCCCTACGATGCCGGTTGGGCAGGAAAACGGATCTATTTGGCATTTGACGGAGTTGGA
>DCGY01000082.1:6848-7034 GCA_002314715.1 Lachnospiraceae bacterium UBA1766
GACATGACAGTACCGTATACGTGAATGGGGCAGAGATTGGAAGCCACCATTGCGGATATACCGGATTTCGGTTTGAAATCACGGAGGCTCTTACGGAAGGAGATAACCTGATCACTGTGCGTGTAGATTCCGGAGAGAATCTGAATGTGCCGCCTTTTGGCTATGTAATCGACTATATGACCTATG
>DCGY01000060.1 GCA_002314715.1 Lachnospiraceae bacterium UBA1766
CGTTCCTTGCTACGTAAACAGCCGTTTAACCGGTATGGGTATTCCTGTATCTTGTGAAGTAGATATCTACGGATGTCTCTCCGAGTTCATCGGTACCTGTGTATCTCAGGATGCTGTTACCTTGCTTGATATCAACAACTCTGTACCTGCTGATATGTACAAAGAGTCTATCGAAGGCAAGTTCCCTTACACTCATAAGGATACCTTCATGGGCTTCCATTGCGGAAATACCTGCTCTAAGAAGTTGGCATTCTGCGAGATGAAGTATCAGAAGATTATGGCTAGAGCACTTCCTATCGAAGTTACCAACGGTACTTTGGAAGGAGATATTGCTCCCGGACAGATCACCTTCTATCGTTTACAGTCTACCGCTGATTGCAAGCTTCGTGCTTACATTGCACAGGGTGAAGTTCTTGATGTTCGTACCAAGTCCTTCGGTGCTATCGGTGTATTTGCTATTCCTGAGATGGGACGTTTCTATCGTCACGTATTGATTGAGAAGAACTATCCTCATCATGGCGCTGTAGCATTCGGTCACTTCGGAAAGGCTCTTTACGAAGTATTCAAGTACATTGGTGTACCGATTGAAGACCTCAACTACAATCAGCCTAAGTCTCTTCCTTATCCTACCGAGAATCCTTGGGCATAAGATTAGAGAGTATATGAAACTTTCGGAGGCTCCCTGCTATCTGCAGGGAGCTTCTTTTCTTGTTTAAAATCCTACCAAGTTCCACCTTAAGTGCATGAAAGCATATTTCTCGAGTGGAAGGAATCCCTCATCGAAAAAACAGGGGCTCATTATTCGCCAAAAGAAGTGCAAAATAACACATTGTCTTTTGGGGAAAGGTTCTCTATACTTATTTTCAGTGGATATTATTGTTTGACGGTGTAGTGCCAAAAATAAGTAAGAAACAGGACAATAGGAGGTCTGTATGATTTCGGATATGCAAAAAACTTTAAATGAAGTTTTGGAGAGAGAAGTAAAAGAGGGAAGAGTGTATGGTGTCAGTGCCATGGTTCTTCATAAGGGAAAAGAGATTTATCAGTACGCATACGGAAATGCGGATGAAGAAAATCATATTCCCATGAAAAGAGATACCATCATTCGTCTGTATTCCATGACGAAGCCTATTACTGCAGTTGCCGTTATGATTTTGGCGGAGCGGGGACTTTTTGACTTGCGGGACAGCGTCAGCAGGTATTTGCCCATGTTTGCAAACCCTACTTACTTTGACAAGGACGGTCAGGAACAAAAACCCTGGAGAGAGATTACCATCTGGGATTTATTGAATATGACTTCCGGTATCCCTTACCCGGATAACAGTCATGAATCCGGTCGACGTATGGGGGAAGTATTCGGAAGATTGATTGAACGCAGAAAGAACGGTGAGTGGGTGGACACCATGGAGTACATGGAGGAAATCGCCAAGGTTCCCCTTTGTTTCCAACCCGGGGATAAGTGGATGTACGGTCTGAGCGCAGATGTACTGGGTGCACTGGTGGAAAAGGTTTCCGGAATGCGCTACGGAGAATTCCTAAAGAAAGAAATCTTCGAGCCTCTGGATATGAAGGACACCGCTTTCTTTGTGCCGGAAGAAAAGAAGGAACGTTTCGCTCAAATCTATTTATTTAACCAGGAGTTGGGCAGGGTAGCCCCCGCAAACTGGAGTCATTTGGGTGAATATTACGGTGAGGATGTGGCATTTGAATCCGGTGGAGCGGGACTGGTTTCCACGTTGGAGGATTACAGCCATTTCGCTACCATGATGATTCAAAAGGGTGTATACAACGGCAAACGTATCATCGGTTCCAGAACGGTTGAATTTATGACAAGAGATTGTCTTTTGGATTATCAAAAATCCGAGTATTATAATTGGGAGAGCCTTGCGGGATACGGTTATGGATGTCTGATGCGTGTATTAAAGGATTCCGGACAGGAGGCGGTCAGCGGAAATGCGGGAAGCTTTGGCTGGGATGGCTGGACCGGTAATTTTGTTCTGATGGACCCGGTAGATGAATTGGTGGTACTGTACTTCATTCAGAGGGGAGACACCGGTACCTTGCCGGTTATCCGAAAAGTTCGTATGGTAGTAGGCGCAGCCTTAGACGATATGCAATAAAAAAGAAAAGTCGCTTTTATGAAAAACCTTCCCAAGGATATGGGAAACAATTTCATAAAGGCGACTTTTTTGAATGGAAAGGCTATCAATTAAATCTCGGTAGTGTCCTGATCGGCGGCAACTGCAGAAACCACACCTGCTACGACAGCTACAATAACAGCGATTATAATAATAAGGAGCCCACCGGCTAATAATAAAAACATAAAAAACTCCTTTCTATGTTTGAGAATCTACTTACTTAAAACAGTATAACATATTTTCAGAAAAGCACAAGATACGAGTTGACATTGGGCCGGTTATGGAGTAAAGTTCTATTACAATCAATTTATTCTTTATTTCTTGGTCGTATCGACCGCAATACGCATTTATTTGAATTTCATAAGGAGAAGAAGGTCTTTTTTGTGTGCCCAAAATCTGAAGGAGGGATGTTTTTATTTGGAAAAAACAAAAGAGTCAAAAAACGACCGATTGGAAGAATTGTTGCAGGAGTTGGTAAATGATTATATCAGCCAAAAGCAAATAGTGCTTTTACAGGTCAAAAAGGGGTTACTGTCCAAAAACGATTTTTTGGAGGAGGTCCGCAAACACATTGCCCATTATTATCAATTAACCAATGCTTTGCAAGAGCGGCTGGTGCAGCGATTTGAGCAATATGTGTTTGGCTATTCCATTTTGTCTCAATGGATTGACGACCCCGACGTTTCGGATATTCGAGTGGTGTCCTATGACAATATTCGAATCAAAAGAAACGGCAAACGTATGGATGCGGGAGAAGGCTTTTCTTCCGAAAAAGAATACCGGCAGTTCGTAGACTACGTGGCTACAAAAAATCAGGTGAATATCAGCTCACTGAATGCCATCCAGCGTTTTACGGACACGGATTCCCATCCGAATTTTATCTTGCGTTTTACCCTGTCTATGCCCCTGGTAAATACCTATCAGGAGCCCTATCTGTGTATTCGAAAAGTTCCGAAAGATTTTCCACTGATGCAGGAATTAATTCAAAAAGAAATGATGAGCCGGGAGACGGCGGAATTATTAATCAGTCGGTTTCGTACCGGTTCCACCATTATCTGCGGATCAAATTCATCCGGGAAGACCACGCTGCTCAATGCGCTAAAGGAAACCCTGCCGGATGACATGGCCGTTTTGGTGATTCAACAGGCGGACGAGCTGACGACCAAATATCATCCGGATATGATGTTTTTGCATTCTCTGCCGGGCAGCGGAGAAAGTCAGGTAAGCTATGACCTGAAGGACATCAGTATTGCAGGATTAACCTTTGATATTGATTTTTTTATCATTGGTGAGGTAAAGGGTGCGGAAAGCCTGTACCTGTTGAATGCCAGCTACACCGGTCAGCTTTGTGCGGCGACCATTCATGCGCCTTCCGCTGATCGCGCGCCGGATAAGGTGGTGGATTATGCCATGTATGAAAGTCGTTATTCCAGAGAAGAACTGATGAAAATGCTGGAATGCTTCAAGACGCTTGTCTTTATGGAACATTACAAGGTAAAAGAAATATTTAGCTGTGACGGTTGGAATCCGGAAACCAAAAGCCTGATTTACAACCGGCTGTTCTAGGAGGTGGAAGGATGAAATGGTGTATTTTTTTGCTGTTTCAATTTGGCTTTTTCCTTTTGGTTTACTGTGCCTCCAAGTATCGGGTGCTGACCGGAATTCTAAGGCGTACCCGGACCAGTCTGGAGGAGAGCACGAGACAAAGACTCCTGGAAAAGCGAAGCAACCTGGCAAAACTGGAAACGGAGAAGAATCTCTGGATACGGTTGGAAAGACAGCTGGATTACAGCGGAATCCGCAAAATAATCCCTTTTATAAACGGAGAACTCCTGATTATTGGAACGGTACTGCTGGCAGCCCTTTCTTTTCTGTGTGCCCTCTCCTTTTGTTCTGTCTGGGTGGCTGCCTGTATCGCTTTCTCCGTACCCATATCGGTTTATGCCGTCCTTTTGATCATGCGATTTTTGCAGCGAAAACAGGTGGAAGCCCAGCTTTTAAAGTTTTTGGACTTCATGGGAAATTACAGTATTACCGGTGGGGAGGTCAGCAGTATTTTCCTGCAAATCAGCCGGTATATGGAGGAGCCTCTTAGAAGTGTTTTGGAAGAATGCTATTACGAGGCACAGGTGACCGGTGATTTGTCCATGGCGCTTTTGTCCATGGCAGCAAAAATCGAACATCCCCAGTTTCAGGAAATTATTCGAAATTTGGAAATCAGTTACCGCTACAGTGCAGATTGCAAAATACTGGTGAATCAAAGCAGACGCAGTGTGAGAGAGTATCTTCGCAATCAAAGGGAACAAAAAAGTATGCTGCGGGAGGCTGCTATCAATATGTCGTTACTTATGGCAATGTCCGTATTTGCTGTCGTCTGTGTAGGCAAACTGGTGGATGTCTCTGTGACAGTGATTCTTTTTGGCAGCGTTCCCGGGAAGCTGTCTGTGGGATTGGTGGCATTTTTATTCTTTTTGTTTGGAAAGAAAATCATTCGATTAAGCGCTTAAGGAGGAGAAAATGCTTTTACGAAAAATAAAATCGTGGCAACCCTATCAAAATCGGGAACGTTGGCTTATGCGAAACGGAGCATCCTACCATTTGGGAGAGAAAATTACTCCGGGCCGATTTTTTGCACTGCGATTTCTGCTGATGCTTCCCGGAATGGTGGTATTTCAACGATTTGGGACACTGTCGGCAGTGGTGGCCGGAATGGTTTTCTTTGAGGTTCCGGTGTTACTGGTGCTTTACATGAACCATTCCGATAACCTGAAAATGCTTTCCGAGCTGAAGCTGGTTTATCATGCCTTGGAGATTCAGGTCCGGGCGGGAGTGTACATAACAGATGCTTTGGCAGAATGCTACGGTGTGGTTCGGGAGAAGCGGTTTCGAAAGGCCCTTCTGGATTTGGCGGGTGATATCCTGATGCGTTCCAACGTGTCGGAAGCCATAACCGATTTTCAAAATAAATTTGATAACCGGTATATTGATTCTCTCTGCATGATCGTATTGCAAACCCTGGAATCGGGACAGGCTCTGGATTTGTTGAGTGATCTGTCGGAGCAGATTAAGGATATGGAGGAAGCGGTGCTGGCGGGGAAAAAAGAATCGCTGGACCGCAGCATTACATTTTATCAATTGGGAATATTGGCGGCAGTTTTGGTGGTAGTGTTATATACCTGTGTAACCAAAATGTTTGCCTCCGCATTACATTTTTAAGAAAAAGGAGAACATCTATGAACAATACAACAATGGAAAAGAGAATGAAGCAGGAAGGGAAGGAGTCCTTTTTGCAAAAAATCGAGAAGGTCGCCCTGAAAAAAGAAGAAGGCATTGACGGTATCCTAGTCACGGTGGGCCTGTGTATTATCGCTCTGCTTTTGTGCGTGGTAATGAAGGATTCTTTGTCGACTTTTGTGACCACGATTGTAACGGAACTTACCAATGAAGCCAAATCCATCCTAACAGGCGGAAGCGGAGCCGGAGGATTCATTTTTCGATGATTAAGAAACTCCAAAAAGAAGAAGGTTCCGTAGGGGATTTGTTATCCACCGGCTTTTGTGTGCTTGCCATGGTCACTTTAATGCTATGCTTTTTTGAATGCATGGGCTATTTGCATCAAAAACAGGAAATCGGACAGGTGGCCAGAGAATATGTGCTTCGTATGGAGGTGGACGGAATGCTGACCCCGGACCAGGAGACCCGATTATGCCAAAAACTGACGGAAGTGGGGCTTACGGAGATTGATTTGTGTGATACGACCCGAAATGCACCGGGCTACGGACAGGAAATTTTGCTGCATTTTCGTGGGAAAATAAGGGGGCAATTGGATGTGGAAGAAAAACGGGCGACCACTGCGAAATATTAACCGACTTTGTCGAAGGGAGGAAGGACAGGTCAGCATGTGCGTTGGCCTGTTTTTCCTGATTTACATAACCGTATTGCTGTACACCTTATTTTTGCTGGAGGAATACCGAATCGGAAGCTTGTACCTGGAGGACGCGCTGGCTGCCTCAAATTTGGCTTCTGCGGTTGTAGACCTAAAAGAATACGGCTACAGCCATTTCGTGTGCTTAAAAGACCCTACAGAGGCTTTTGAGAGGTATGAAAGCGCCTTGAAAAATAATTTGAGCCTCAGGGACGACGGAGTAAGTTCCAAATTCAGTGTGATTACCGGTTCCGTTCGATGCGAAAGCTATATTGTCTATAATGTCAGGGGAAATCAGGTGGAAACCATGACAAGGCAGGCAGACGGAAGCTGGAAAACGGAATATGGCCGATTGGGTGAGGCTATGGCGCCAAACGGAGTATTGGTGGAACGAACCGGAATATACAGTGAAATATCGTTTCCGGTAAAGGGATTGTTTGGGATGGAAATGGAAGCCAGAAAGGGAAAACTGGTGGATATTGTAGGAGAAGGATAGAAGGGAGTTCTGTGCAAATTCAAAAGAGAAAAGAACGGGAAGAACAAAGAATCAATAAAAGCGGAAAAGGCAGACTGGCGCTGACAGCAATCCTTACTTCCTTTTTGGCGGCAGGCGGATTGTTTCTGCTTTTGATGCAAAGTGAGAAGAAAATGCTGGAAAATTATCAGACCAGAACGGTTTATGTGGTAAAAAAGGCGATTCCTGCAGGGACAGGAATTTTTCTTGAGCATCCGGAGGAATATCTGGAAGAAAGAGAACTGGATGCAGAACTGGTAGGCCAAAGTATTCTTACCGCTGAAAATCGGAAAGAAGAGCTGATAGCACGTTTTACAATTCGGGAGGGAACCATCCTTTACGAGGAGATGTTTGAAACCCCGGAGGAAATCCTGGAGGCCTATAAGGAACCGGTAATTGCCGGATTTCGAGGAGAAGATTTATACCAGCTGGTGGGAGGAATTTTACGCCCCGGTGACCGGATTCATGTTTATTCCGTAGAGAAAGAAAGCGGGAGTGCAAAGCTTTTGTGGTCTGATTTGTATGTAAAGCAGGTGTTTGATAACAGCGGGAAGCGGATCGATGGAGAGGATGGTGATGCCTCGGCCCTGCGAATCAATATTTACCTGGACAAAGGGGATGTGGAGGCATTCTATGAAGGGCTTTTTGCCGGACAATTACGTGTAGTGAAGGCCTTATAGCTATCAAAAGAACGGTTTTTGAAAGAGAAAAAGGAGGAATCAGTTGAAAAAAAGAGCAAAAAAATGCATTGTGGCGTTATTTTTCATGCTTTTTCTGGCACTTTTGGGGTGTGGAAAGGGGAAAATCGAAGAAAAAAGCGAAAAAATAGCTTTCTCGGAACAAGGAGAGGGGAGAGAGCAAGTCTCTCACGAAGGGGAAAAAGGGAACCTTCCGGAAGAAAAATCAGAGGATAAAAGGAAGGAAACAGAAGAAAAGACCGAGAAACAAACAGAAGAAAAATCGGAGGAAAAATCCTTGGAAATCAGGGGGACAGACGAGAGAACTTCGGAGGAAAAAAGTGGGGAGATAGAAGAGAAGACAGAAGAAAAGAGGGAAGAAAAGAAAAAGGAGCAGGAAGAAACCGGAGAGGAGATGGGTCAGGAAAAGGTGACGGAGAGTAGCGAGGAGGAGAGCAGGGAGAGCCGTGAGGCGTCCAAGGAAACCGAGACCGAAGAAGCTTCCCAAGAGAGCAAAGAAGAGAGGGGGAATAATGAAGAATCGGAAGAAAATCGCTGGATTTTGGATATGACATTTGTGTCAAGTGAAGAAAATGTGACAGATTCGTCAGAAAATACAGAGCTGTCGGATAACCGGGAAACCAAGCAAACACAGGAAGAATCACAGGAGGAACACAAGACAGAAACGTCAAATACAAAAGAGACGGATACGTCAACCACCCAAACGAAAGAGCATGACTTTTATGAGTACTGGTGGTCTTATCCGGACTGTGTGAGTGCGGGCTATTACGTGATTTGTTGCCGTCATTGCGATTATTCCCAGGAAGGAACGGACCAAAGCCGTATGGCTCCCTTGGGGCATCGTTTGGATGGAGGAACCGTAACCAGACAGGCTACCTGCATCAGTACCGGTGAAAGACAGTACGAATGTACGGTGTGCAAAATGGTGGTGGAAACGGAAGTTTTGCCCATAGACAGCGACGCCCATTTATGGGTGGAAGACGATGCGGGCTGGTACTGTGCGGCCTGTGGCCGTGAAAAGGAATAGGGTGTACCGGGCTATGAAAAAACATACTGGAAAAAGAATCCTTCTTCTGAGCGCAATGTTGTTTCTGCTTTTTGCATATTGCAAAGATACGGTTTTAAAGGCACAGGCTTCTTCCCTGGAGGGAAATTCAAATATTACCTGGTCTCCGGATAAGGAGGCCTTTACTACCGATTCCAAGGAGCGGGACTATTCCGTTTATCCACTGGATTTACATATTACGGTGGGAAGTCTTCAGGTTCCTACGCTTCAGGAGGGAGAACACTTCTATAATGTGCTTCGGACCGATGATTTTCCCATATATCGTTGGACGGTTCGGCATACGCCGGGGCGGTGTGTGCATGGAACGGTACCGGAATACTATCATGGGATGCTATTTAAGAGAACTCCCTGTCAGGGGTATTACAAATCCGGTTGGTTTCCAACCTGCGCAGATTGCAATCGGGAAATTCGTATGCTGTTTTATATGGATTTGGAGACGGCAGGGTCTATTACGGACCTGCCGGCGGGAAAAGAGTATTATTATGAATGTCCCAACTGCAATCATTTGGAAATGGGGTCCAAAATCGTTCATGAATGCCAAAAGGTTTCCGCGAACCGATACACGGTTCAATATTTCAAAAATGCCAGGGATGCAGTTGGTTTTATGCAGACCTCTACCTTTTTCTACAATAATGCAGGAGAGTATGAGGGAAAGCAGGTAGTTGGAGAGGTGGCGCTTCGAACCAATACGTACCTGCGGAGCGGCTTTCGATTTGTGGGTTGGAATACCCAATCGGACGGGTCCGGAGAGACGTTTACGGATGGGCAAGGTATTTGGAACTTGACCGCGGAGCAAAATGGGGTGATTCGATTGTTTGCCCGGTGGGAAGCATCGGAAAGTACCTTGGTAATCGATGCGGCCGGTGGCTCCTTTTGTGGTCAGAGCGGAATCTCCCGATATACGAAACGATACGGACAGGAGATTTCCTTGGCGGCCAATACCATTTTAGGGCCGATAGGCTATCAGGTGCGGTTTGACAGCTGTGGTGGAAATCCGGTTGGCTCAAAGAATGCCACCACCTCTTTTGACGGGTGGAGCTGGACCTTACCCCTAAACGGACAGTATCGGAACGATATATATTATTATTTGGGAGACAGTGGTACAGAGGATTTTGTAACGGCGACTTATCTGCCAAATCCCATCACACTGCCCACTCCTGTTTGGGAGGGCCATTCCTTTGGTGGGTGGTATTCGGATTCGTCCTATGAACAGCCGGTAGGCTTTGGAGGAGACTCCTTTTTACCTACATCCGATTGTACCCTTTATGCCAAGTGGGTGGAACTGGTGTTGACTGCCACAAATAATATGGTTGCCAATCAGGGAAAGGGGGCAGTGAATTTAAGCTGGCAGCAAAAGGACGGGAAGGGAAAAACCTATCTTTTGTACCAGCGAAAGGAAGGAGAAGCATTTGCCGAAATTGCCAGGGAAGGGGGAGAAGGATACAGCATTCCCCGGAAAACGTTCTCCTATACCGGATCAGCTCAGACATATGCGGTGACGGACAGCGGGTATTATGCTTTGACGCTTTTCGGCGCCCAGGGAGCCGATTATGGAGAACATAGTGGCGGAAAAGGGGGAAAAACCTCCTTCCAGGTATATTTGGAAAAAGGAGAAATACTTACCTTTTGGGTAGGTGGGCAAAACGGACAGGGATCGCCCGGGGGAGGAACGGGCACTGTTTACGGAGCCGGAGGTGGAGCTACCAAAGTCACTTCAAAGCGTTTGGGGGATTTGGCAATCGCCGCCGGAGGTGGCGGGGCTTCTGTGTTTGCCGATGGAGAGCCGGGAGGCAGTGATGCGGGGCTTCGATGGGATGGTTTTATCCCGGAAGGCGAAAGCGGATGTGCCGGAGGTGGCGGAGGTATCTGGGGCGGAAGAGCCGGAAATTATATTTTGCATGAGCATACGGAAGCCTGTGTCCATAAGCACCTTGGAGACGAAACGGTGGGCGGCCCCTGTTATCTTCCCCAGTTCCACCGGTTTACCTGTAATATTCTGGTGGACGGTCCCTATATCGATTCCTTTACATACAGTGACTGTCCCTCCTGCGGGGCAAAAAATACCTATCAGCCCAGGGCCTGGAGAGTACGTCACAGCTTTTGCGGAGAGGAAACCGATTGGGGAACCAATGGATTCTGGCGTTGCAGCAGTTGCAATTATGTGGGATATACCTGGGGATCCGGAACGAAGAAACCGGCGGAGTCTACCCACCAGGTAACTTTGGTTACCTTCTTTTTGGCCTGCAATGAGACCTATATTTGTCCCTATAAAGACAATCCGATTATTTCCGCCGCCCCGGCTTACGGAGGAGCCAGCTATTTGAATACCGGGGAGTGCTTTGATACCTCTATGGAATCGGGAGTAAACATGGGAAATGGATATGCAGTACTTACCGGGATTCGGGTTGGCTTTGAGGACCAGACTCAAAAAGAGGGGGTTTTGGCGCCGGACTTAGAGGCGCCGGAAAAAATTGATTTGAAGACGGTAACCTATGAACCGGCGGAGGATTCGTCCAAGGTACTTCTGCAATGGAGAGAACCGAAAGATGTAGGTACCCTTTACTATCATCAGGCAGAAAGCTACCTTGCCCGGACGGGTGAATGGCTTTGTACCAGTAATCAGACCGTGAATGAGATAATCAGTGGAGTGGCCGGATATGTATACCGGATTAATGAGATAGAAGAGGATACGGTCAGTGGGTTGGATACCTTCGTGAAACAGCCGAAGCTGACCATTTCCCTAAAGACGGGGGTGCAGTATTTGCACATTGCCGCCAAAGATGTGGCCGGCAATGTATCCCGGCCCATACATATTCGACTATCCTATGAGGATACGCATGTTTCCTGGGAGCCGGTTACGGGACCCATCCGGATTTCATCGGTAGTGGGAAAGAATGATTACGAAAGTGTGGCGCAGAAGGAAACGGGAGTCTACTATGTTCGATGTGATGGAAATACGCCTTTTTTGCTTTCGACTTCCGGTAGCCTTTTGGGAAAGGCCAGGCTGGATTATCAGATTACCCGGATGCAGTTTTTGGCTACAGAAGGTATCGAAAAACAAACTCTTTTGTGCCGGATGGCGCTACATTCCGATCAGAAGGATGTTACCCTGTTACCCTCCGGGCTATCTCTGGAATCGGACCGGGAACTGCCACTTCAATTTGCTTCCTATGTAACCATGAAACGTTCAAAAGAAAATACGGATGTGGATTGGGAGCAGGCATTTACGATGGATGCAGGCTATCATGGAAAAACCGTTACCATCCGGCCCAAAGCGGGAGTGGACATAAGCGGAGAAACGGTCTTCTCCAAGGAAGAAAAGGATGTTCTGCACGCGATTCAACTCATCGGGGACGGAGAGGCACCGGTTATTTACGGTGCGGAAACATTGCAGGAGGTTTTGGTGCTGGATGCATTGGACAGTGGGGTTTTGGAATTTACGGCACAGGATGCCCTAAGCGGTGTGAAATCTTTTCAGGCCATTGTGGAAAACCGGGAGGATTATTCCACCCGGGTTTATTTACCGGACGGAGCCGGCAAAATAGTCCTGGATTTTACGGAAAACAGTGCGCTTCCCGGGGAACGGGAGGTGACCTTGGAGGCCGTTGACCGGGTGGGGAATGTCCGGCGGAAGACGTTTGTGGTAAGCCTGTTTGGAATGGATTGCACGGTGGAGCGGGTATTGGAACCCCACGGAACGGTATTTGCCTGCGGGGAAAGCGGTGTTTTGAAAATACATACCTGGGGGCTTGCGGACCGGGTGGAAATTACTTTTTCACCCGTATTATCCGCACTGGACAACGGGTTGAACCAAACTATCGAATATCCTACTCCTGTCTGGGAAACCCGGGAAAATGTGGTATTCATGATTCCGATGGATGCACCTCAAAATCAATCCTATACCATTACCGTGAAGGCCTATCGAACTTCTCTTTCGCTGGAGACAAAACCCAAGGTATTAACCATTACTGTGGAAGGCACCATCCTGAACCAGTTGCGGACCCGATTAAGATGAGGTGGCTGATGGCTGCTTTAAGGTGTCTTTTTTGGTGCGTCTACGCAGTTGCGGCAATGATGGATTATCGCACCCGGAAGGTGTATCGCTTTTTGTGGTGGATACAAAGGGGCCTTATGCTTGCCTGTATTTTCCTTGACGGAAATTGTACAAAAACATTGCTGGCGGAATTATCTCTTTTTGCAGTAGTACAGTGGGGGCTTTTTCGCCGGTTTTACGGCAAGGCGGATGTACAGGCCTTTCTGTGCAGTGCCTATTACTGGACTTCTTTGGGATATGGTTTTGAAATGGATATTTTTCACATGAGTCTGACTTTTACCTTTCTGGCCCTTACCCAGCTGCTTCGGGGCAACGTAAATTCCGGCGGAAATTTGAAAAAACCGGTGGCTTTTGTGCCATTTATCCTAATTGGACAGCTTGTACTGCGGTTTTCTCTCTGTTTGTTCTATTGATTTCTTCTATGAAAAGTGTTATGTTCTTGAAAGATTCAAGAAAACATTCACTTTTAGGAGGAGATTATTATGAAGAAAATGCTTGCTATGGTATTGGCAGTTGTTCTTTGCGCAAGCGTCCTTGCAGGTTGCGGCTCAAAGGATAACGGTGCGAAGAAACTTACAGTAGGTACAAATGCAGAGTTCCCGCCTTTCGAATACGTGGGAGATGACGGACAGCCTGACGGTTTCGATGTTGCTTTGATTAAGGCAATCGGTGAGAAGATGGGCAGAGAAGTTGTTGTAGAGAATATGGCTTTCGAGTCACTGGTGGCAGCAGTCGGTACCAAGATCGATGTTGCAATCGCAGGTATGACGGTAAATGATGAGAGAAAGCAGAGTGTTGATTTCTCTGAGAACTACTATGAAGCAGTTCAGTATGTTATCGTTAAGAAGGGTTCCGATATCAAAACCGCAGATGACTTAAAGGGAAAGAATATCGGTGTTCAGATCGGTACTACCGGTATGTTCCTTGCAGAGGATATTGAGAACGCAAACGTTAAGAGCTACAACAAGGGCCTTGATGCAGTAAACGATTTGAGAAACGATCGTGTGGATCTTGTAATCATTGACAAGAATCCTGCAATGGTATTCCAGAGCAAATACCAGGATGAATTGGAAATCATGGATGGCGCGGATTTTGATTTCGAAAAAGAGTATTATGCAATTGCCTGCCCTAAGGGAAGCGATATTGTAGCGGAAATCAATGCGGCAATCGATAGCTTAAAGCAGGATGGTACCTTCGATAAACTGGTTCAGAAGTATATTGAAGAGTAATCCAAGGCTTTTCGGGTAAATTTCAAAGAGTTTCAAAAAATTAGAGGATAATGGACTTGTGCCATTATCCTCTTTTTGATACAATAAAACGGTATATGCGTATCACAAACGATGAGAAAGGAATTTGTGGAATGAAGTGGTTTGCGGATGTTTGGCAAAAAATCAATATCGCCTTTATTGAGCAGGACCGTTGGAAGCTGTATCTGAAGGGTCTTGGAGTTACATTGGAGGTCGCATTTTTCGCGGCAATTATTGGTATTATCATTGGTACGATTGTGGCATTTATGAAGCTTTCCACCAAGAAAAACGGAAAGCCGACGATCTTTGCGGGGATTGCAAATGTTTATATAGACATTATTCGAGGAACCCCTTCCGTATTGCAGGTTTTGATTATGTGGTTTATTATTTTTGCTTCCTGCAAAAACGGTATTCTGGTAGCCTGCATCAGCTTCGGCGTAAACTCCGGTGCCTATGTGGCGGAGATTGTCCGCGCCGGTATTTTGGCGGTAGATAAGGGACAGACGGAAGCCGGTCGTTCTTTGGGACTGAGCAATTTACAGACCATGCGATATATCGTTGTACCCCAGGCATTTAAGAATGTACTGCCTCCTTTGGGAAATGAATTTATCGTTTTGTTAAAGGAAACCGCGATTGTGGGTTATGTGGCTTTGGATGATTTGACCCGTGTGGCGAATCAGATTTCCTCCAGAACCTACGAGGCATTTATGCCTTTGATCGGTGCGGCTATTATTTATTTTGTGATTATTAAGATTTTAACCATTCTTTTGGCGAAGTTGGAGAGGAGGTTACGTAAGAGTGATAACCGTTAAGAACCTGCATAAATCATTTGGCGAAAATCAAGTCCTTTGTGGTGTGAATTATCACATCAATCCCGGTGAGAAGATTGTAGTGGTCGGCCCCTCCGGAAGCGGTAAGAGTACCTTCCTTCGTTGCCTCAACTTACTGGAATATCCCACAGAGGGAGAAATCTGGTTTGACGGTCAGCTGATTAACGGCGACAAGGTGAACTTAAATGAAGTGCGCCGCCATATGGGTATGGTATTCCAGCATTTTAATCTGTTTAACAATTTAACCATTATGGACAACATTATTCTTGCGCCTACCAAGCTGAAAATCATGAGCAAGGAGGAGGCGAAGGAAACCGCACTGACGCTGTTAAAAAGAGTCGGTTTGGAGCAAAAGGCGGATGCCTTTCCGGGCTCTTTGTCCGGTGGACAAAAGCAGCGTATTGCCATCGTTCGCTCCCTGGCCATGAATCCCAAGGTAATGCTTTTTGACGAACCAACCTCCGCCTTGGATCCGGAGATGGTTGGCGAGGTATTGGAGGTCATGAAGGAGCTGGCGGAGAGCGGTATGACCATGGTGGTGGTAACCCATGAGATGGGCTTTGCCAGAGAAGTGGGTACCAAGGTAGTCTTTATGGACGGCGGAAATATTGTGGAGGAAAATACTCCGGCAGAATTTTTCGCAAATCCCCAGGCACCTCGTCTGAAGGAGTTTTTATCCAAGGTGTTGTAGGATACCGGGTTGTTTTATGGGTCATGAAGGAGGAAAAACAGTGATTACGATTTCCTTGTGTATGATTGTGAAAAATGAAGAACGTGTACTGGCCAGATGTTTGGATACGGTGGCCGATCTGGTGGATGAGGTGATTGTTGTAGACACCGGGTCCACGGATTCCACCAAGCAGATTGCGTCCAAATACACGGACAAAATATATGATTTTCAATGGATTGATGATTTCTCGGCGGCAAGGAATTTTGCTTTTTCCAAGGCCACCAAGGAATACATTTATTCGGCGGATGCGGATGAAGTGCTGGATGAGGAAAACAGACAGCGCTTTCGTCTTTTGAAGGAAAACCTGCTTCCCGAGATCGAAATGGTGCAAATGTATTACGGCAACCAGCTGCAGTTTGGCACCGTTTATAATTTCGATGAGGAGCTTCGGCCCAAGCTGTTTAAAAGAGTTCGAAACTTTGTGTGGGAGGAAAAAATCCATGAGGCGGTGCGGCTGGAGCCGGTAATCTTTGACAGCGATATTGTGATTACCCACATGCCGGAGAATAATCACAGCGGAAGGGATTTGGCGAATTTTCGAAAGCAAACCCGGCAAGGGCAACTGCTTTCCAAACGCCTGGAGGAGATGTACGCCCGGGAACTGGTTATGTGCGGTACAAAAGAAGACTTCCATGCGGCGAAGGATTATTTCCTGCACCGACTGGAGGAGGCAAATCTTTCCCAGGATGCTTTGATCTACAGTTGTCTGATTGTGGCTAAGGCTGCAAGAACACAACAGAATTTGCAGTGCTTCTGGAAATATATGACCAAGGTTTTGGTGGGCGAAGGCTGTAGCGAGGCCTGCTGTGAACTGGGTGCTTTGTATGAAGAGCAAAGGGATTTGGAGGAGGCGGCCATCTGGTATTACAACGCAGCCTTTGAAACCAAACCGGCCTTACAGCTGGATAGCGGGGAGTCCATTCCCTTAGAAGGACTGGTCCGGGTTTACGAAGCTATGGGCTTGCCGGAAACCGCAAAGGAGTATGCAGATATCCTGGCAGAGAAGATAAAATAAGAAAAACCCAAATAGAAAAAGAACCTGTTTGTCGTCAAAATGCTTTGAAGGACGAAATCGAAACGAACAGGGAAATGAGGATAGATTATGAAGTGGGAAGAAAATGTCAGAAAATGTGTTCCCTATGTAGCAGGAGAACAACCGAATAAGAAAAATATGATTAAATTAAATACCAATGAGTGCCCTTATCCGCCGGCTCCCGGAGTGGTAAAGGCAATGCAGGATATGGACTATAAGGCCCTTCGCCTGTATCCCAATTCCCAGGTGGCCCCGGTGGTAAATGCATTGGCAGAGTACTATCAGGTAGAGCCCGATCAGGTATTTGTGGGAGTTGGTTCCGATGATGTTATTTCCATGGCTTTTTTGACCTTTTTTAACGGCAAGGAGCCCATTTTGTTTCCGGATGTAACATATTCCTTTTATGATGTGTGGGCAGACCTTTATCGAATCCCTTATAAGCAGATTCCCTTGGACGAGAATTGGCACATTCGCCCGGAGGATTACAAGATTCCAAACGGCGGTATTATTTTCCCCAATCCCAATGCGCCTACCGGTTTATTGGAGCCTTTGGAAAAAGTGGAAGAAATTATCCGTTCCAATCCGGATGTAGTCGTAATGGTGGATGAAGCATATATTGATTTTGGGGGAACCAGTGCGCTTCCTCTTTTGGAGAAATACGATAATCTGTTAATCGTGCAGACCTTCTCCAAGTCCCGTGCAATGGCAGGACTGCGCGTAGGCTTCTGTATCGGTAGCAAAAAACTGATTCAGTACTTAAACGATGTCAAGTATTCCTTCAACTCCTATACCATGAATCTTCCTTCTCAGGCACTTGCGGTGGAAGCGGTAAGGGATGATGCATACTTCAAGGAGGTAACCGGTAAGATTGTAAAGACCAGAGAACGTGTGAAAAAGGAGTTAACCGCACTTGGATTTACCTTCCCGGATTCCTACGCAAACTTTGTGTTTGCTTCACACAAGTCTGTTCCCGCAAAGGATATTTTTATGGCTCTTCGGGAGGCAGATATTTATGTGCGTTACTGGGATAAGGCGCGAATCAACAATAGTCTGCGTATCACCATCGGTACGGATGAGGAAATGGATTGTCTGATTGATTTCCTAAAAAAATATTTAGCAAACAGAGCGGAGTAAAGAATGATTATTAAGTATATTATTGTGTTTTTGATTTCTATGGTTCCTTTGATTGAACTTCGTGGCGCGGTGCCTGTGGCATTGTCTCCCGCAGACATGACCTTCTTTTTCGGTCTTCACGGAATGGGACTGCCCATTGTGCCGGCATATTTAATCTGTATTATCGGAAATATGCTTCCTGTGCCGATTATCTTCTTCTTTGCAAGAAAGGTGCTGGAGTGGGGAGCCGATAAGCCGGTAATCGGGAAGTTCTTTACATTTTGTTTGGAAAAGGGCCACAAGGGCGGAGAGAAGCTTCAAAAGAAGGCAGGAAAAGGTCTGTTTTTTGCCCTCCTTTTGTTTGTAGGTATTCCGGTTCCCGGAACCGGAGCATGGACCGGAACGCTGGCTGCCAGTCTTTTGGATATGGATTTTAAGTCCAGCGTTATCGCTGTATTTTTGGGTGTAATACTGGCCGGTGTAATTATGGGCCTGGTAAGTGCCGGCGTATTCAGCGCAATCGGCATGGTAGGTTAATGGGAAAGGAGCTTCCATGAATCTTTTGGAGGAAGACGGAAATTCCTATGAGGAGTTTGCCGAAGTTTACGATGAATTGATGGATACCGTTCCCTATGAGGAATGGGCGAAACTGTTGGGCGAGCTGATTGACCGGTACGGCGTATCAAAACCCATTCACAATGCGCCGGACCCTTTGGACAGCGAGCGAAATCTGGTGCTGGATTTGGGTTGCGGAACAGGTACTTTGACGGAGCTTTTGTATTCCATGGGTTATGACTGCATGGGAATCGATTCTTCGGAAAGTATGCTGATGAAGGCCATGGAGAAGAAGGAAAAAAGCGGTTTCGACATCATGTACCTTTTGCAGGATATGCGGGAGCTGGAGCTTTATTGTACCGTAGGTACGGTGGTTAGCGTATGTGATTCCGTGAATTATATTTTGGAACCCAAGGAGCTTCAGCAGGTTTTTTCTTTGGTCAACAATTACCTGTTTCCAAAGGGAATTTTTGTTTTTGATTTTAATACAGATTATAAATACCGAGAGGTTATCGGAGATACCGTTATCGCGGAAAATCGAGAGGATTGCAGTTTTATCTGGGAAAACTTCTACGATGAGGAAACGCGAATCAATGAGTACGATGTGACCATATTTACCCGGGAAGAGGAAGATTTGTTCCGACGCTTCCGGGAGACACATTTCCAGAGAGGTTATTCTCTGGAGGAGATGCTTTCTCTTGTAAAGGCGAGTGGAATGGAAGTGGTTACGGTGCTGGATGCGGAAAGCCATACAGCCCCTACGGATCAAAGTGAGCGTATTTACGTAGTAGCCAGAGAGCACGGAAAGGCTTGACGGCGAAAGGAAAAGATTGGAGGATGCCTCGTGAAAATGAGGCAGAGCGAGAATAGCTATGAAGGATTATATTGTACGTGCTACAGCGGCAGATGCACAAATCCGTGCCTTTGCCTGTACTACGAAGGGAGTCGTGGAGACAGCCCGCGCAGCCCATAATACCAGCCCGGTTATGACCGCGGCACTTGGACGTTTGTTAAGTGCAGGTTTAATGATGGGCAGCATGTTAAAGGGAGAAGACGATCTTCTGACCCTGCAGATTCGAAGCGAAGGCCCGGGAAAAGGACTTACCGTTACCGCAGATGCATTTGGTCATGTAAAAGGATATGCGGTGGTACCGGATGTGATTCTGCCGGCCAATGAGCTGGGGAAACTGGATGTGGGCGGTGCCCTTGGCCCCGGAATGCTTAGCGTTATCCGGGATATGGGTTTAAAGGAGCCTTATGTGGGACAAAGCGAACTGCAGACCGGTGAAATTGCAGAGGACCTGACCTATTATTTCGTGGTTTCCGAGCAGGTCCCTTCCTGTGTGGGTCTGGGAGTGCTGATGGAGAAGGACAATACCGTAAAGCAGGCAGGTGGATTTATTGTGCAGTTAATGCCTTTTTGCAAGGATGAAGTAATTGACCGCCTGGAAGAAAATATCAAAAATTTAAGCTCTGTTACTACGTTGCTGGAACAGGGACTTACGCCGGAGCAGATACTGGAGCAGGTGCTTTCGGGACTGGACCCGGTGGTAACCGATACGATGGATGCAAGCTTTTTCTGTAATTGTGATAAGCAGAGAGTGGAAAAGGCCCTAATCAGCATCGGCAGAGAAGAACTACAGAGTATGATTGATGAGGGAAACCCCATTGAAGTAAACTGTCATTTCTGTAATACGGCATATTCGTTTGACGTAGAGGATTTGATTCGTTTGCGGGATGAAGCAAAATAGATTTGGATGATTAAGAAAGAGGGCCTTTCTATGAAGCAGGGATTTATCAAAGTCGCAGCATTAACACCGAAAATCAAAGTGGCAGATCCGGTTTACAATACCGGGGTAATATGTGAAAAATTGCAGGAGGCCTACGGGCAGCAGGCGAAGGTAATTGTATTTCCGGAGCTTTGCATTACGGGATATACCTGTGGAGACCTGTTTTTGCAGGAAGCCCTTTTGTCCGGTGCCAAGGAGGCATTAAAAGAAATCGCTCTGGCCACCAAGGGACAGGACGCATTGGTTTTTGTGGGACTTCCGATGGAGAAGGATGGCAGATTGTACAATGTGGCTGCGGCTCTTCAAAACGGAAATGTATTGGGCTTTGTTCCCAAATATTATCTGCCGACTTACGGAGAGTTTTATGAGGGCAGACATTTTACCAAGGGCAATCGGGAAGTGGATGACTATTATTTTGACGGCGTACCGGTGCCTTTCGGAATGAATCAGTTTTTTGCCTGCTTCAATGTGAGAGGTTTGGTGGTTGCCTGTGAGCTTTGTGAAGATTTGTGGGTTGCAAATCCTCCCTCCACCACCCATGCGTTAATGGGTGCCACCGTGATTGTGAATTTATCGGCTTCCAACGAAACCGTTACCAAGGACGAATACAGAAAGCAACTGGTTTCTTCTACCAGTGCCAGACTGTTGTCCGCTTATATTTACGCTTCTGCAGGAGAAGGAGAATCTACCCAGGATTTGGTATTCGGCGGTCACAACATGATTGCGGAAAACGGTTCTGTTTTGGCAGAGAGCAAGCGCTTTCTGGGAGAGTCTGTTTACAGCGAAATCGATGTGGATAAGCTCTTGGGAGAACGTCGCAAAATGGGCACCTTCGGGGAAATGCCCAATGAATCCTATGTGCTGGTAAATTTTGCACTGGATTTGGCAGAAACCAAGCTTACCAGAACTTTCGCAACCACTCCCTTTGTTCCTCAAAATGAAGCAAAGCGCATGAAGCGCTGTGAGGAGATTTTGTCCATTCAGGCATATGGTCTGAAGAAACGATATGAGCATACCGGTGCCAAGACGGCAGTGATCGGTATTTCCGGTGGATTGGACTCCACCTTGGCGCTGTTGGTAACCGTGCGTGCATTCGACATGCTGGGACTTCCCCGCAAGAATATCTATGCAATTACTATGCCCTGTTTTGGTACCACGGACAGAACCTATGACAACGCCTGTCGCTTATCCAATATTTTGGGCGCTACCTTAAAAGAAATTGATATCAAGGAGTCTGTTCAAAGACATTTTCTGGATATTGAACATGATATCAATGTACACGATGTTACCTATGAAAACGGACAGGCCAGAGAACGTACCCAGATTCTGATGGATCTTTCCAATCAGGTAAACGGTCTGGTAATCGGTACCGGAGACATGTCTGAATTAGCCCTTGGCTGGGCCACCTACAATGGCGATCATATGTCTATGTACGGTGTGAATGCCGGAGTTCCCAAAACCCTGGTTCGTCATCTGGTACGCTACTTTGCGGATACCTGCAATGACAGGGAATTGTCAGCCGTTTTGATGGATGTGCTGGACACCCCGGTAAGCCCGGAGCTGTTGCCTCCAAAGGACGGAGTGATTGCCCAGAAGACAGAGGATTTGGTAGGCCCCTACGAGCTGCATGATTTTTATCTGTATTATGTGCTTCGTTTTGGTTTTTCACCCAGGAAGGTGTATCGTTTGGCACTGGAAGCCTTTGATGGTCAGTACGACCGGGAAACGATACTCAAGTGGTTAAAAACCTTTTACCGCAGATTTTTCGCACAGCAGTTTAAACGCTCCTGTTTGCCGGACGGCCCCAAGGTGGGTAGTGTGGCAGTTTCTCCCAGAGGAGATTTGCGTATGCCTTCCGATGCAAGCAATGCCCTGTGGATGAAGGAATTGGAGGAAATTCAGTAAATTATTGTACGGCAATGCGGTTGACAGGGTCCTCGATACGCGCGTTATCGAGAGAACTTTGAATTGCCTGAATCAGTACCAGAGAAGTATATTTGTTTTCGGAATTGTAGGTTAGTTCATTCAAGGACTGTGACGCAAATACCTGTGCCGTAATCTGGTCCATGGTGGGTTGCAGCAAGGGATACATGGTGGTAACCGCATCATCCGGATTGACCAGGCGGATGGAGTTGATTTGTTGGGCATCAACAATGACCTCTACGTCAATGGTCTGACCACCCAGATAAAGTTGCGTGGTGTAGATACCGGGATGGTACAAGTCCTTATTGGAAAGGGTAGCAGTTTCCACGGAGTCGGCTTCCTGTTGTTTCTTGGAATTTTCCAAGGCCGTATCTGCAGGTTTCTCCTTTTTGGAAAGAAAATAGAAAAAGGAAACCAGAATTAAGATACCGACGGCAGCGGCAATTCCGGCATAAATGATTCGTTTCATCCGTAGTACAATGATTTGAGTTTTGACACGCATCCGGATTCTCCCAGATTTGATTATTTCAAGATATGCTCCAAAGGGAGAGAATATTCCATGGAAATAATTGCGGTTTTTCTGCGGTTTTTCGGGGATATTCCAATAAATTTTCATTGACAGTGAGAAGTGATATTGTTATTATGTCTGTAGAACAAAGGTGTTCTTACCAAGGGGTAGGAATGCCTTTTTATCGTATTAGAAGAACCGGATTTGTTTGGGGCGCAGCCCAAAAGATCCCACATTTGGTTAACGGAGGAAAGAAAATGAAAACCTATACCAGAGATGACATCATCCGATTGGTGGAAGAAGAGGATGTGGAATTCATCCGTTTACAGTTTACGGATATGTTTGGAACTTTAAAGAATATTGCCATTACATCCAGTCAGCTGGAAAAAGCGCTGGACAACAGATGCACCTTTGATGCTTCTGCAATTGATGGTTTTACCGGTATTGAAGAGTCCGACCTGGTGCTTTATCCGGACTACAATACCTTTGAGGTATTCCCTTGGAGACCCCAGCAGGGAAAGGTAGCCAGAATGCTTTGTGATGTATATCGTCCCAACGGCACTCCTTTTGAGGCGGATCCCAGATACATTTTGCGTAAGGCAATTGCGAAGGCAGAGGAAATGGGCTATGCCTTTGAAGTTGGTCCCGAGTGCGAGTTTTTCCTGTTTGATACGGACGAGGATACCATGCCTACCATCAATACCTTAGAGCAGGCCGGTTTCTTTGATATCGGACCCTTGGATTTCGGCGAGAATGCAAGACGTGATATGGTTATGACCTTAGAGGATATGGGCTTTGTGGTAGAGGCTTCTCACCATGAAAAGTCTCCTGCTCAGCATGAAATCGATTTCCGTCACGGAGAAGCATTGAACACCGCTGACAATATTATTACCCTGCGTTTGGCAGTTCGTACCATTGCCAAGAGACATGGTTTGCATGCCACCTTTATGCCTAAGCCAAAGGCAGACGGAAACGGTTCCGGTATGCATTTGCATATGAATTTAAAGAAAGACGGAGTGAACGTTTTCTGCAACAAGGAGGACAAGCACGGTCTTAGTCGGGAGGCATATTATTTCATCGGCGGTTTGTTAAAGCACATGAGAGGTATGGCTGCCATTACCAATCCTTTGGTAAATTCTTATAAGAGACTGGTGCCCGGAAGCGAAGCTCCCATTTATATTGCATGGAGTGCGATTAACAGAAGTCCAATCATTCGCATTCCTTATTTTGGTGCTCAGGAGCAGGCCAGAATCGAACTGCGCAGTCCGGACTCCGCGGCAAATCCTTACTTGACTTTGGCAGTCTGCCTGATGGCCGGCTTGGACGGTATTCAGAATAAGATTGAAGCGCCCAAGGAAATCAACGGAAACTTATTTGGTATGACCAGAGAAGAGAGAGAAACGCTTGGTGTATCCGAGATGCCCGAGAATCTTTTGATTGCTTTGGAGGAGCTGGAGAAGGACAGCCTGGTATGTGAATTATTGGGTGATGTTTTTGTGAAGAAATATATGGATGCCAAGCGCAAGGAATTTGCTGCGTATAAGGCACAGGTAACCCCTTGGGAGATTACGGAATATTTGAATAAGTACTAATTTGTCCACCTATTCGTCGATAGGAAGGAGGTGGGCATTTTGACAAATATTATTATTGCGCTTTCAAAGCTGGAAGAAGCCAAGGCACTGAAAACGGTTTTGGTACGCAATGGTTTCCGTGTTACCGGTGTATGTGCCACGGGAGCTCAGGCGATCAGCCAGGCCGACAGTCTTCAGGACGGAATTATTGTTTGTAGTCATAAGTTACCGGATATGGTATATGATCAGTTGCAGGAATGCCTGCCTGTGGGATTCGAGATGCTACTTCTCGCTTCCCCCAAATATGTGAACGAATGCTACGGAAATAATCTGATATGTCTTTCTATGCCCCTTAAGGTAAACGATTTGGTCAATACCTTAAACATGATGATGGAGGGTATTGCAAGACGAAGAAAGAAACTGAAGAATCAGCCGAAGGTCAGAAATGAGAAAGAAGAACAGCTGATAAAAGAGGCAAAAGAATTATTGATTGTACGAAATCATATGACCGAGGACGAAGCACATAAATACCTTCAAAAGTGCAGTATGGACAGTGGAACCAACATTGTGGAAACTGCCCAGATGGTACTCACCATGATGAAGGTCTAGTGGATGGATGATACAACCAAGGGATGGACGTGGAAGGGAAGTTCCTTTGGAAACATACAGTTGTGAGAGGATAAAGGACACCATGAAATTTACGAAGATGCAGGGTTGCGGAAACGATTATGTTTACGTAAACGGATTTACCGAAAAAGTGAATCAGGATGAAAAGCCTGATTTGGTCAGAAAATTAAGTGACAGACATTTTGGAATCGGCGGAGATGGCGTGATTTTTGTAAACCCCAGCGATGTGGCTGATTTTGAAATGGAAATGTTTAATGCAGACGGTACCCGCGCGGAAATGTGCGGAAACGGTATTCGCTGCGTGGCAAAGTTCGTATATGATAAAGGCCTCACCGATGAGACCGGGATTACCATTGTCAGTGCAGGAAAAATCAAATATCTGGATTTGACAGTGGAGGGCAAGGAAAACGGAAACAGAGGAACGGTTTCCAAGGTTCGCGTAAATATGGGCAATCCGATTTTGAAGGCTGCGGAGGTTCCCGTGGTCTCCGATAACGAAACCGTGGTGGATGAAGAGATTCTGGTAGAAGGAAAGGCTTATAAGATGACCTGCGTTTCCATGGGAAATCCCCATGCGGTGGTTTTCATGCAGGATGTGGCCCATATGGATTTGGAGGCGATTGGTCCCAAGTTTGAAAATCATGTGCGATTCCCCAAGAGAGTCAATACAGAGTTTGTGGAGATTCTGGACCGCAATACTGTATTTATGCGCGTGTGGGAGCGTGGAACAGGAGAAACCTTAGCCTGCGGAACCGGCTGTTGCGCAACTGCAGTGGCCTGTGTTTTAAACGGTTTGACAGAGAATCAGGTTACCGTGAAGCTTCTTGGCGGTGAACTTTTGATTGAGTGGGATCGGGAGAACAATCTGGTGTACATGACGGGACCTGCCACCACCGTATTTGAAGGAGAAGTATAAAAAGAGGTACCGTCAGACAGACGAGCGTACAGAAAGAGGAAATAGAATGGTTAAGGTAAATGACAATTATTTAAAACTTCCGGGAAGTTATTTGTTTTCCACAGTAGGAAGAAAGCAGAGAGAATATCAGGCAGCGCATCCCGAGAAAAGTGTGATTCGTTTAAGTATCGGTGATGTAACCCAACCTCTTGCCCCTGTGATTATCGATACCCTGCATAAGGCAGTGGATGAAATGGGCAATGCAGAAACCTTTAAGGGTTATGCGCCTGACCTTGGATATGAGTTCCTTCGAAAAGCTATTTCGGACAATGACTTCAAAGCTAGAGGATGCGCTATTGAGGCAGACGAAATTTTTGTATCGGACGGTGCAAAATGTGATTGCGGAAATATTCAGGAGATTTTCAGCCTGGATAACCGAATTGCAGTATGCGACCCTGTTTATCCCGTGTATGTGGATTCCAATGTAATGGCAGGAAGAGCCGGTGATTACAATACCATTACCGAGACCTTCAGCAATGTCATTTACATGCCTTGTACCGAAGCAAACGGTTTTGCTCCCGAAATTCCTTCCGAGACCCCGGACATGATTTATCTTTGCTTCCCCAATAACCCTACCGGAGCCACCATTACCAAGGCGAGACTTCAGGAGTGGGTGGATTACGCAAACAAAGTAGGAGCGGTTATTCTTTACGATGCCGCTTACGAAGCATATATTTCCGAGGACAATATTCCTCACAGTATTTACGAGTGCGAAGGCGCAAAGACCTGCGCAATCGAGCTTCGTTCCTTCTCCAAGAATGCAGGATTTACCGGCGTACGTCTTGGCTATACCGTTATCCCCAAGGAATTAAAGGTAGGAGAGGTTTCGCTTCACTCCTTATGGGCACGTCGCCATGGTACCAAGTACAACGGTGCTCCTTACATTATTCAGAAGGCCGGCGAGGCAGTTTATTCCGAAGAGGGTAAGAAGCAGTTAAAGGCACAGGTTGCTTATTATATGAACAATGCACATTACATCTTCGATAACCTGAAGGCAGCAGGCTATCAGGTATCCGGCGGTGTGAATGCTCCCTACATTTGGCTGAAGACCCCCGGCAATATGACCAGCTGGGAATTCTTTGATTATCTGTTGGAGAATGCCAATGTGGTAGGTACTCCCGGATCCGGTTTCGGACCCAGCGGTGAGCACTATTTCCGTCTGACCGCATTCGGCAGCTATGAGAATACGGTAGAAGCAATCCGCAGAATCAAGGCTTTATAAAATCCGCTGTTGACTTTTTGGAAAGTTTCGCATATTATAATTATTAGCTTAAAATAACCGAAAATGCTATGAAGGAGACTCTTGTCAGGGAGAGCAACAGGAATACGACGCCACCGACTGAAAGCGTTGTTTGCAGGAAGCGATAAAGGGAACACTCCGGAGCAGATTATTCGAACTGATTCGAATCACTAGGGTAATCCGTGACACGCGTTAAGTGTAAGAGTGGCTTTTGAAGCAATGCGGGTGGTACCGCGGGTAGTTGATTATCCGTCCCGGGATGTAAGGAAACTTATATCCCGGGACTTTTTGTGATTTGGCACAAAAAAAAAGAAGCCGCGAAGCGACAAATCTGCGAAGCAGATGTTTTTGTGAATGATTTTGTGGCGGCAGACAATAACAGTAAAATTGTTTAGGAGGACCAAAATGTACAGAGATTTAAAGTTAAACCAGATTGGCGAACAGCACATCGGCCAGACCCTCCAGGTTGCAGGATGGGTTGAGAATATCCGTGACCACGGCGGTGTATCTTTCATTGACTTGAGAGATATGTACGGCGTACTTCAGGTGGTTATTCGTAAGACCGAGTTATTAAAGGGTATTACCAAGGAAATGTGTCTTTCCATTACCGGCCCTGTCGAAAAACGTGATGAGGAGACCTACAATCCCAAGATTCCTACCGGTACCATCGAGTTGGAAGCAGTTACCATCGATGTACTTGGTAAGGTTTATCATCAGTTGCCTTTCGAAATTCAGACTTCCAAGGAAATTCGTGAGGATGTTCGTCTGAAATACCGTTATTTGGATTTGAGAAATCAGAAGGTAAAGGACAATATCGTATTCCGTTCCCAGGTAATCAGCTTCCTTCGCCAGAAGATGAGCGAGATGGGATTTTTGGAGATTCAGACTCCCATCCTTTGTGCTTCTTCTCCGGAAGGCGCAAGAGACTACATTGTTCCTTCCCGTAAGTTCAAGGGCAAATTCTATGCATTACCCCAGGCTCCTCAGCAGTACAAGCAGCTGTTGATGGTATCCGGTTTTGATAAGTACTTCCAGATTGCTCCCTGCTTCCGTGA
>DCGY01000074.1 GCA_002314715.1 Lachnospiraceae bacterium UBA1766
CTGAATCGTACCTAATTCCTCCATGTACTGCTCCAGCTCTTCGGGAGTGGCATCCCCCATCTTTTCGCAGATTTCATTCATCTGGTTTTCCATTTCGTATAAAAAATCAAACGCAGAAGCCAATACCTGACCAATGGTCTGGCCGGGAGTCAGGACAGTATGCTGGTCCAGATAGCCGACGCGGACATTTTTGGCCCATTCCACTTTTCCTTCATCCGGCATTAATTTACCGGTAATGATATTCATGAAGGTGGACTTACCCTCGCCATTTGCACCAATCAATCCGATGTGTTCTCCCTTTAAGAGACGGAAGGAAACATCATTAAAAATCGCACGGTCTCCAAAACCGTGAGTAAGGTGTTCTACATTTAAGATACTCATTATTAATCCTCGCATTTCACACTGTGAGCGGAAAGGTTCTCAAAGACCTATCACAACTTGTATTATTATACAGGGAAGCCTTGAAAAGAAGCAAGGAAATTCTGAGGTTTTCTGCGGCCTTTTGAGGGAAAGGCGCATTTATGAAAAAAATATTTGTGAAAACAGTTGACATACTACGACAGGCGGAGTATATTATACTACATCAGACATACTACGATAGCCGTAGTACGATAGATAAAGTAAAACAGATAGAGGAGAGGGTATATGGTAGAAATTAGCAGCGATGTGATTCGCGGATATAATGACACCATGATTTTGAGTATTCTCATGGAAGCACCCTCCTATGGGTATGAGATTTCCAAGAGCATTCGAAATCGGACAGACGGGAAATATGTGATAAAAGAAACTACCCTGTATTCCGCATTCACCCGCATGGAGAAGAACGGCTACATCGAATCCTTCGTGGCGGATCCGGATCCGGAAGGCAATGGAAAGAAGAGAACCTATTACCGAATAACAGAAGCCGGTAGGAATTATTACAGGGAAAAATGTGAAGAGTGGACGCTGACAAAGGATGTGGTAGAGCGCTTTATGGTAGAAAGGTGAGGGGATTATGGAGACGATTAAAAATTATTTGGAAGCAATGTTTGCGAATATGCAGAACACCCCGGAGGTGGTTCGTGCGAAAGAAGAACTGTTGCAGATGATGGAGGATAAATACAGTGAGCTGATTGCCGAGGGCGCCAGCGAAAACGAGGCAGTGGGTACGGTAATCTCCGAGTTTGGAAATTTGGAAGAACTGGGGGAGGAATTGGGAATTTCCAAAGAAGTATCCCTGGAGAGAATGGAACGTGTGGAGAATCCCAAAAGAGCGGTAAGTTTCGAGGAGGCCTATTCCTTCCTGGAATTTCAGAAAAAAAGTGGATTTCGTGTGGGACTGGGAGTGATGTTGTGTATTATGTGTTCGATTGGACCAATCCTTGCAAACGGCCTTCACTTGCCGGATGTCATGGGGGTGCTTAGTATGTTCCTAATGATCGGCGCTGCGATAGGATTGTTTGTAAGGGAAGCTGTGCTGAAGGATTTCTGGAAGTTCATTACAGTAGGAAATTGTCAAATCGATTTGACCACAGCAGAGTATTTGATGGATGTAAAGAAACAGAGCGCATCTATGAGAGCAACCCGTCGGGCCATCGGTATTGTACTTTGTGCCACCTGTTGGATTCCCGCGGCAGTTTTGGGCGAGATATCCTCCTATTCGTTGGTAGACAGTCTGGGCAGTGCATTTCTTTTTGTTTACGTAGGCTTCGGTGTGTTCCTTTTGGTTTATACCGCTAAGGTGGATCGTGCTTTTGAAATTCTTTTAAATGTAAATGACAAAACCAAAGTTAGCGGTTCTTATACCAAGGATTCTCGCGTGGAGTATGTAAGTGAGCGCGCAAAGATGATTATGGAATTGTACTGGCCCGCAGTTGTCTGCTTTTATCTGGTATGGAGCTTTGTAACCTTTCAGTGGCATATTACCTGGATTGTTTGGGTGATTGCAGGGGTGATGTTTCCTGTTGTAAAGAATTCTTTGCAGAAGCAGTAGGAGGGTGAGCGGATTATTATGAGAGATTATCAAAAAAGAAAAACAATTATCTTACTGATCATGAGTATCATTACAATCATGGCTATTATTTACGGGGTCACCCGTTTTATGGGAGCATTTCCGCTTTTGGCGCGAAATAATTCCGAGACATATGCTGCAAGATACGGAAAAACCATTACAGAGGATTTGAACTATGACGGCACCCTCGAAAAGTTGAATGTGCAAATCGCAGTGGCAGAGGTGACGGTTTCCTATGGAGAAAAGCTGTCTGTGCACTATGAACTGCCCGAAAATCTGATTCCGAAAATCAGCTTTGAAAACGGTGAACTTGTGATTCGGGAGAAAAGCGGAATCAAAATCACGCAGGGAATTTCCGCAGAGAATTATAAAATGGAGATTGTTCTTCCGAAAGATTGTAAGCTTGAAAGCGGTGATGTGGAAGTAGATTGCGGTAGTATCCGGATGAAGGAAATTTTGGCAGAGAAGTTAATCGTTGATGCAGATTGCGGAAATGTGGAACTGGAGGGATTGACCGGTACAACGCTGGAAATCAGCGCAGATGTGGGAAATGTGGAACTGAAAAATATGACGTATGATAAGGTTACGATAGATGCGGACTGCGGAAATGTATCCTCTGTCGGCGGTAAGTATGATACCTTGGACTGTGACGTGGATTTAGGCAAGTTTGAGCTGTTGGAAGCAACCTTTCGAAGTGCCAAGTGTGATAACAATATGGGAAATATTACGGTAGAAGGTACTTTTGACCGTCTGGAAGCGGATTGTGACATGGGCTCGGTAGAGATTCGTACCACCAAGCCGGAAGAAGAAGTACAGCTCATCTTAAATGTAGATATGGGCAGCATCACCGTAAACGGGAAAAAACGCTAATCTCCTTGGAAAATACAGAAGGGAATATTTACAATTGAGGAAGTTTTGGGTAATATAGATATTACTCAGAACTTCCTTTTTTGGGAATACAGAAAGGTCGAATACATGGCAAATTTAGGAATTCCGCAGAATACAATTGATGTTTTGCAGAAATATAATTTTAATTTTCAGAAGAAGTTTGGTCAGAATTTCCTGATTGACACCACTGTTTTGGAGCGTATCATGGATGCGGCGGAGATTACAGGGGATGACTGCGTTTTGGAAATCGGTCCCGGTATCGGTACCATGACTCAGTATCTGTGTGAAAGAGCAAGACACGTGGTTGCCGTAGAGATTGATAAGAATTTATTGCATATTTTGGAAGATACCCTAAAGGATTACGACAACAAAACCATTATTAACGGGGACATTCTGAAGGTGGATGTGAATCAGATTGCCAAGGATTATAATGACGGTAAGCCCTTAAAGGTAGTGGCTAACCTGCCGTATTACATTACCACACCGATTATTATGGGCCTGTTTGAGAACAACATCCCCTTAAAGAGCATTACCATTATGGTGCAGAAGGAAGTGGCGGAGCGTATGCAGGTAGGCCCCGGTACCAAGGATTACGGTGCTTTATCTTTGGCGGTTCAGTACTATGCCATGCCAAAGATTGTGGCCAATGTGCCGCCCAATTG
Source organism: Lachnospiraceae bacterium UBA1766 (assembly GCA_002314715.1). GTDB lineage: Bacteria > Bacillota > Clostridia > Lachnospirales > Lachnospiraceae > Acetatifactor. The sequence continues at coordinate 3,541 of DCGY01000074.1, forward strand.
TTTTATTCCCAGACCCAATGTGGGCAGCGCGGTGATTCGATTGGACCGCTATGAGGTGCCACCGGTACAGGTAGAGAATGAAAAGAAAATGTTTGATTTAATTCGTGCGTCCTTCAACCAGAGAAGAAAAACCCTGGTAAACGGATTGGGAAATGCACAGAATTTATCCTATTCCAAGGAGCATATCACAGAGGTTTTGGAGCAGATGGGACTGTCGCCCCTGGTTCGGGGAGAGACTCTTACATTGGAGCAATTTGCTCAGCTTTCCAATCTTTTGTAGGACCGGCCAATCAATATTTCGTAAGACAAGATATGGATGTTCACTATATCTTGTCTTTTCTTTTGTCTTTTTTGACGCTAGGGTTTTGACATATGGCTGGTAATTGTGCTAAAATTATACTAACTATAAATATGCCCTTTTTTAGGAAACAAAAGATCGAAAAGGAGTTTACGGCCTTGGATAAATATGAATACAAAATCAGATCGGAAGAAATCCGGAATCTGATTGCAGAAGGAAATTACAGTCAGGCAGCAGAAATTGCGGATACCATTGACTGGAGACGTGTAAAGAGCGTGATGATGCTTTGCACCATCAGTGATTTATATAAGATTAATAAACGTTACGAGGATGCAAGAGATATGCTTTTACTGGCATACGACAAGCGTCCCGGCGGAAGAACAATTTGCTATTCTCTTTGCGAATTATGTTTAAAGACAGAGGATTATGTTCAGGCAGTAGAATATTATAAAGAGTTTGTACAGGTGGCCCCCAGGGATCCCGGTCGTTATATTTTGCAGTATAAGATTTATGAGACCCAGGATGTGAGCTTAGAAGAGCGCATCGAGGTTTTAAAGGAATTAAAACAGGCAGACTATCGTGAGAAATGGGCTTATGAACTGGCCTATTTGTATCATCGTGTGGGCTTGGCAAATCATTGTGTTGAGGAATGCGATGAACTGATTTTATGGTTTGGAACCGGCCGTTATGTAATTAAGGCCATGGAACTGAAAATGCTTCACGAGCCCTTGACACCGGACCAGCAGTACGCATATGAGCATCGCTTCGAGCCTCGCGTGGAGGAAACCTTACAGCAGACAGAAGAGGAAACCGTACAGGAAAGTCCTGCTTCAGAGACGGTGACCCAGGTTACCACGGTTATGCCACAGGTTTCTGAGGAGACCAGAATTTTCAATCCGATGGATGTGGAGAATGCTTTGACGGAGCAAAAACCGGCAGAAGAGGAAATGGAAATCAAGGTAGCGGTTGGTACCTACGATACCATTAATCTTCAGGCGGAACTGGCAGCAGGCTTAAAGGAAGTCCTTGAGGCAGGAGAACCCAAGGAGGCGTCAGAAGTGGAAATGGCTCCGGATGCTACCATTATGTGGGGGGCTGTTCGCGAGCAAAATTCCGGCGAAATGGGCGATACGGTAATATATCCTGCCATCAAAACCAGTGACAATACAATAGAAAAGAAACCGGTGGAGGAGACGGTAGAGCGGCATACCGCCACCGTAGCAGTAGAACCTCAGTTAGATGATCAGGCGACCAGAGTGATGGAACCCATTGTTATCGATCGCCGGGAAGAAATAAAAGAAGCTCCTGCGGTGGAGGAACAGCATACCCGTGTGATTGAGCCCATTGTATTCCATCATGAAGCGCCCAAAAATATGGCGAATGTGCTTTCACAGGAATCCGACGGACAGATTCGAATGGTGGTTCCCGAGCAGAATCCTCTGGAGAGACAGATTACCGGACAGATGAATATCGAAGATATTCTTGCAGAATGGGAGCGCATGAAAAAAGAAAACCGGGAGCAGCACGAAGAGGAAATTCGTCAGCATGTCTTACAGCAGACCGGTCAGATGTTTACCGCATTTGAGGCTTCTATTCGGGATGGTATATTGGGCCAGTTAGAAAATGACGAAATGGAATCGGAGGAGAAGGCTTCCGAGGAAGATGCACAGCAGACCGAAGAGGAATTCTATGAGGAAGTTTCCGGTGATTTGAACCAGGCGGCACAAGAGTATTCCGAAGATTCTGAGGAGTACACAGAAGGCGACGAAGAATACGTAGAAGAAGGCTCTG
>DCGY01000050.1 GCA_002314715.1 Lachnospiraceae bacterium UBA1766
GTTGGTAACGGTTACTATCAGTGGAAAAAGAGCGCGGATTTCGATCCTACCATGGAAGATTGGCGAGTAGAAAATCCTACAAATTACAACAATAGCGGAAGAGAATGGGAACGTCCCGCTACCATTCAGGTGTTTGAAGGCGGACAACTGGTATATGAGCAGGATTTGGGAATTCGATTGGCAGGAAACGTATCCCGAAGCAATGCCCAGAAGAGTATTCGTCTATATGCCAGAGAAGAATACGGTGAAAAGAAAATTCGCTATGCCTTTTTTGATGATTTGACCGATATCAACGGGGAAGCGATTGAGAAGTTTGACAAGGTAACCCTTCGAAACGAAGGAAATGATACCACCAGTGCATTTCTCCGGGATGAGTTGGTACAAAGCTTATGTGCGGACCGGGCAGTGGGAACGCAGGCAGAGGAGCCTTGCATTCTCTTTATCGACGGGGAATTCTGGGGGATGTACCATATCAAGGAGCGAATTGAGGATTATTACTTCGCTTCTCATTATGATGTAGATAAGAAGAATGTAACCTATATCAAAAAAACTGAAATAGAAGGCTCTGAAGAGGTCTGCAAGGAATACGAGCAGTTTTACAATTGGGCCATGTCTGCGGACCTTACCTTGGAAGAAAACTATCAAAAAGTGGCGGATACCATTGATTTGCAAAGCATGATGGACTATTTTGCCATTGAGACCTATATTAATAACTACGACTGGCTGAAGCAGGGCAAGGAGCCCAATAATTTCCTTATGTGGCGTGTAAATGAAACGGTAGACGGAAATGCCTATGCAGACGGTAAATGGCGCTTTGTTTTGTTTGATATGGAATACTCTGCAAACCTTTATGGTCAGGAGGGTACGAAGCCGGAATTTGATTCGCTTCAGAATATCAGTACGCAGAATGATTGGACAAATTTGGGTGCCCTGTTCTTCCGACTTTTGCAAAACAAGACTTTTTGTGATTCCTTTTATACCAATTATTTGGAAATTATGGACCAAAATTTTGATCCCAATAAGGTTTCCCGGTGGATTGATGATTACTGCGGCGAATATGGTTCTGCCATCTCGGAGACCTTCCGTCGTTTTATCGGTGCGGATAGCGGACACCTGCAGTACAATATCAGTTCTGTAAAAGATTTTTATAATAAACGTCCTGCTTATGCGAGACAGTATTTGGATGCACTTTGCAAATAGAGAAGGCTACGAAAGAGAGGATAAGAAATGTTTCGAATCATGACAGCGGATGAGGCAATCGGTTTAATCAAGGATGGAGATGTGATTGCACTAAACTCCTTTTTGGGGATTGATAATCCGGTAGAACTTCATGAAGCATTGTATAAACGATATAAGAGAACCAATTCGCCAAAGCATTTGACCATAATTTCCAGTGCGGGATTTGGCGCCTGGGATGAGGAGAAGGCCGCGGAAGGATATATTCGGGAAGGTGCGGTGGATAAAATCATTTGCGGCCATTTCGGCGCTATGTACAGCACCAAGAAGCTGGTTTTGGAGGACCGATTTGAAGCCTATAATTTGCCGTTGGGCTGCATTTCCCATGCTCTTCGTGCCCAGGCAGGCGGTATTCCGGGAGCCTTGTCCAAGGTTGGTTTGGATATTTTCGTGGACCCCAGACAGGAAGGTCCGGGTATCAATAAGATTTCCAAGGATGATTCTCTGGTAAAATATGTGGTGTTGGACGGAGAAGAATTCCTTTACTATAAGCTTCCCAAGATTAATGTGGCTATTATCAAAGGTACGGCAGCGGACCGAAAAGGCAATATTTCCTTTGAGGATATGTATACGGCAGGAGATGCATTGTCCATTTGTCAGGCGGTAAAGGCAAATGACGGAAAGGTAATCGTTCAGGTGGATCGATTGGTAGCCAAGCCCTCCAGACCCCATAATACCATTATTCCCGGCTGTCTGGTGGATGCTATTGTGGAGATTAAGCCGGAACCCAGACATGCGGCATTTGAATCCTTGACCGGTAGTTTCGAAATTCCTTATTCCCAGTGGCAGGATTGGGCAGAGATGCTGGAGAAGCGTACCATGACCAAAAGTGTGGTGAATACCAGCGCAGAAATCATTGGCCGACGGGCTGCTTTGGAGCTGACGCCGGATGACATTGTAAATATTGGTGTGGGTATTCCCGAGACGGTGTCCAAATATGCCCGTGAAAATGGCATCCTGGACAAAATCACACTGACGGTAGAGGCCGGAGGCGTAGGAGGTTTCCCGGCATCCGGAAAGGTATTTGGTGCAGTTATCGGTGCCGATTCCATTTATGATATGGCCAATCAGTTTGACCTGTATAATAACGGCGGTTTGGACATTTGTTTCATGGGAGCCATTGAAGTGGACCGCTTCGGAAATGTAAATGCCCACAAGGGCCCGGGAGCGTTCGCAGGCGTAGGAGGATTTGCCAACATTACGGCCAAAACTTCTACGGTTGTATTCTGCCTTACCTTTGATGCCAAGGGACTGAATGTGGAGGATGTAAACGGACGGGTAGATATTAAGAGCGAAGGTACTGTGGACAAGTTCGTGGACCGGGTCAAGAGCATCAGCTTTTCTGCGAAGCGCGCCAGAGAAAATGGACAGAGAGTTCTTTATGTAACCGAAAGAGGTGTTTTCGAGTTGGCGGAAAAAGGATTGAAGCTGGTAGAGGTTTATCCCGGTATTGACTGGAAAACAGACATTGTGGATCGCCTTCCCTTTGCAGTGGAAGTGGATGAGAAAATCAAATAAGGTTCGATTTATAGATAGGCATTAATTTTTTTAAGCCAATTGAATGACTAA
>DCGY01000002.1:0-33907 GCA_002314715.1 Lachnospiraceae bacterium UBA1766
TCATAACGTTTACGGTATCAAGCTCGGTATTCTGACCTACTTCATAACCCTCAAGACCAGCCTTGGTCTCTTCCTCGAACAACTGCTCAAAAGAAGGGTTGTAAACGATTTCGGTAGTTCCGGTGATGCCATACTTTGTCAAATCGATTGCTGCCATATTTCTTTACCTCTTTCTTTATAATATAAATTTTATTATTTGTTGAATTTTGCATTTCTATTACAATGCCAAATTTGAATTCATTATCTCAAATCCGCAAATAAAAGTCAAGAATTCCAAGCGAAAAATATTCATTAAAATTTGCTAAAATCCATAGGTTTTCTATGATAAAACTTCATTCAAAAACGCCCTCTGCTTCGAGTGTTGCTTTTCTCACCGAATTTATAAACGCCCTCTGCTTTTGCAGAAGGCGTTTAAGACATATTATTTCTTCTTTTTTCTACGCTTCATTTTGTACAGAAGCTTCAGCTTGTCCGGATTTCCTTCCATTCGAATCAATCCTTTTTCCACTGCCTCCGCAAAAGACAGTTCATCCTTAGCCATAGCTACCAGGGTGGATGCCTCCACATCAAACCTTCCGTCTCTGTCATAATAGTCATACGGCTCCACACAAACTTGACGGTTTGCAATCTCCAGATAGAACGTTCCGGCACCTTCTCCATGAATATCAATCTGAATAGCAACATGTTCAAAAATTTCCCTGGCATCTGCAGAAGTCTCAAATGCCCTTTGCACCATTCCTACAATTTCCTCATAAGTCATACAATCACCCCCGGACTAGTCGCATGTTTCATACTCATTTTCTGCGATTCATCTTTGCTAAGCCTTCCAAACATCCCATGCAGGACATTTCTATTCCTAAATATATCTTACCATATTTCATCCAAATAATCAATCAATTGCGTATATTTTATCAAATTTTCAGAATTTAATCTTATAACGTGCTTCCAACATAAGAGGTATTTCTTTTACACACAAATCAATAAATGCAAGGTTCTCTTCCATACTCATACATTGAAGCGGTTTCTTTTCATGGAGATCGTGAAAATTTTTCTTTATGATATAGTTCTTACTTTCCAATAATTCCGGAGAAGTAATATATCCGGGGATTTCATATCGTTCCTGTAGCAACAAACTATCCGGCATGGAATTTCGAAAAGAATAGGTTTTCACCAGTTCCCAATCCACCTGGTCGACGTCTTTCCCGAATTGTCGAAAAAAAACTTCATCGTTTGGTGCTTTTCCACGTGCCACCAGTTCGTCAACATAATGGTCTCGAAATTTCAAAATATACAACTCATCCACAAGCATATGTACCACATAACCAAAATAGATTTCATAGTGTTTGTCATCCGGGTTGCAATAGGTTTCATAAAACCGGTCCAATCGTTTCCTGTAATCTGCAAACTTCTCGGGATTTCTCAGCTCATGCAAACTGATATGGTCCTTAAAATGAGTATGTCGCTTCATTTCCCGTACATAATTGACACGGGCCATAATCGCATCAGGTGCCAGATTTCCGCAATAAAAATATCCCGGACTCTGAATATGAAATACATCCAACAACCGATCTGCCACCACCAGGTGCATTACTGTTCCTGCCATTTTCTTCTCCCTCTACTCAATTCTGGCACATTCCTTATATAACCAAAGACGTTCTTCCTGACTAAGGTACGGAGAAACCTTCTCATATACCTGTCTTTGATACTCCTGATACTGATTCCGACTCTCTTCGCTCATCACACGCAGATCCATTGCCGCCGGATCCAGGGGCACCCAAGTCAGTGTCTGAAAGGAAAGGAACTGCCCATATTCATTATGAACGGATTTTCGAACCTCCAAAACATTTTCGATACGAATTCCGTGTTTCCCCTCCAAATAAACACCGGGCTCATTGGTCACAACCATTCCGGGTTTTAATACGGCTTCTTCCACTGCGGGATTGTATTTCCAACGAATTCCGTGTGGGCCTTCGTGCACATTCAATATGTATCCAACCCCGTGTCCGGTTCCGCATAAATAATCAATACCCAACTTCCACAAAGGACCTCTGGCCAAAATATCCAGATTTCTTCCGGTACAGCCTTCCAAAAAAATTGCATTGGTCATGGCCAGCATTCCCATGGCAGTCAATGTATAGTTTCTTCGCTCTTCCTCGGTCAGTTCGCCAAGTACAATCGTTCTGGTTACATCTGTGGTGGCGCCCAAATACTGTCCGCCGGAATCCACCAAAAGCATTCCTTTTTTCTCTAGTACCGCATGATTTTCGGGTGTAGCTTCATAATGCATCATCGCAGCATTGGCTCCGAATCCTGCAATCGTTGGAAAGGACAATTCCAAAAATCCCGGTATCTGTGCCCGCAAATTATCCAAATACTCTGCAGCACTGACTTCTGTGATTTCTTTTTTTCCGATGTTTGATTTTAACCAGTAAATAAACTTTGTCACCACAATGCTGTCCAAAAGGAAAAACCGCCTCATTTGTTCCAGCTCTGTCTGATTTTTAATGGCCTTCAGGCCCTCTGTAGGGTTCTTTTTTCGAAGAACCCTGCTACTCTTTTCCATACTTTTCATATGGGTCAGGCATACATAGGACGGATCCGCCAAAATTACTTTTCCGGTTGCAAGTTGACTAAGGAAAGCGCCTATTTCCGAATATCCCTTGACCGTTACGTTATAGCTTTTTAAGTAGGTTTCCACCTCATCTGTCAAAGCCTCCTGCTGAAGAAACAAAAAAGCCTCCTCCAAAGTAATAAAAGCATAAGACAAGGCAACCGGATTGCATTCCACGTCTTTTCCTCGGATATTAAAAAGCCACATAATATCATCCAGCTTGGATAAGAAAAAGGCCTCTGCTCCTTCTTTTTGAATGCTTTCACGAACCTCTGACAGCTTCTCTGTCACTGTTTTCCCTACAATATCCTCCGGAAGGGTGAATACTTTTTCGCAGGGCATTGCAGGACGATCAAGCCAAATAGATTCAGCCAAATCATAAGCACATTCCATACTGCAGTTTTTCTTTTGAAGAACCCGCTCCAGTTCCTCTCCCTGCTTTGCAGAGATAACCCTTCCGTCAAAGCCCAGGACTTGTCCCTCTTTCATTTCCTTTTCCAAGAACTCTTTTATGGTGGGAGTCCCTTCGGTTAACATCTTAAAGAGCGTAATACCGGAGCCGGCCAATTCCTTTTCTGCCTGGATAAAATAGCGACCGTCTGTCCAAAGACCCGCTCCCTCTTTCCAAACCAGCAAAGTACCATTGGAACCGGTAAAGCCGCTAAAAAATTTCCGCACCTGAAAGAAATCACTTACATATTCCGAAGCATGATAATCTGCTGTAGGAATCATATAGTAATCCATCTTTTTTTCCTGCATTTTATTTTGAAGTGCCCTGATTTTGTCTTGAATCTGCATCCCCGGCTTCCTCTTTTCTATCTTTTTTTCACAAAAGCTTTAGTAGCCTTCCGTTAATTCTCCCTTTAATAAGCCTACCGCTCTGGAGGTTCCGATACGGTCACATCCAAGGGACAAAAACATTTCCAAATCCTCCAAAGAGGAAACACCGCCGGCAGCCTTAATTTTTACATTGGGTCCAATATATTTCTTGAAAAGCTCCACATCTTCTCTGGTGGCACCGCCGGTACCAAAACCGGTGGAGGTCTTAATAAAGTCTGCACCTGCATTGGTTACTGCATGGCACATAGCAATCTTTTCTTCCTCGGTCAGATAACAGGTCTCAATAATCACCTTTAAAATATGACCGTTACAAGCTGCCTTTAAAGCCCGAATTTCTTCTTCCACTGCTGCATAATTACCGTTCTTCACATCACTGATGTTTACCACCATATCGATTTCATTGCAGCCATCTTCCAAAGCTTTCTTTACCTCTGCTACTTTTGCCTCGGTCACACTGTATCCAAGCGGGAAACCTACTACAGTACAAATATTGATTTTGTCGCCGTAGGTATCGTTTACCCGTTTAATATAAGCAGGGGGAATACATACGCTGGCGGTATGATAGGCAATTGCCTCATCACACAAATCCTGAATATCCTTCCATGTGGCAAATGCCTTTAACTGGGTATGATCAACTTTTTGCAACATTTCCTGTGGTGTAAATTTCATCTTCTTACTTCCTCCCATATAAATATTGAAGGCGCAGGCTAATAAAGCCCACGCCTTTGTTTTTCTTACTTACTCAATTAGATTCCCAAGAAACCTCTTACTACGTTCTGCATCTGGTCTACATCACACTGATTATCATGAACAACCGGTGCGGTACGAATCTCTTCAATTGCATTGGGAACTTCTACATTTGCAATCTTGGAAAGCTCATCTACCAATTCAAAGTCACCCATCTGATCATACTTTGCATCAATTGCATTCATTACGCTTCTGGTAAACTTAAAAGGACTTGCGGTAGAAGCAATTACGGTCTTGGTCTGATCCTTGGAATCCTTTACATACTTATCGTAAACAGCTGCAGCTACTGCAGTATGGGTATCAATTACATAACCGCAATCTTCATAAATCTTCTTGATAATGGCTGCAGTCTCAGCCTCGGAAGCATAATTGCCGTAGAAATCAGCAAGAAGTGCCTTCATATCTGCGGTAATCTCATACTTACCCTGTCCGCTGAGTGCACTCATCAGCTCCTTATTCTTGTCCGCATCATTTCCCGCAATACGATAAATCAAACGCTCCAGGTTGCTGGAAATCAAAATATCCATAGAAGGAGAAGTGGTTAATACGAACTCTCTGTTGCGGTCATAAACACCGGTCTGGAAGAAATCGTACAATACCTTATTGTCATTGGAAGCACAAATCAGCTTATCAATGGGAAGTCCCATATTCTTTGCGTAAAATGCAGCTAAAATATTACCGAAGTTACCGGTAGGTACTACTACATTAATCTTCTCTCCCTCAGTAATCTTGCCCTCTGCAAGGAGCTTGCTGTAAGCATATACGTAATAGCAAATCTGAGGAACAAGACGTCCGATATTGATGGAGTTTGCAGAGGAGAACTGGAAGCCCTTCTCATCCATTTCCTTCGCCATATCTTTGTCGGAGAAAATCTTCTTAACTCCGGTCTGTGCATCATCAAAGTTGCCATGAATACCTACTACGAAGGTATTTGCTCCCTTCTGAGTAACCATCTGCTTTTCCTGGATGGGGCTTACACCGTTCTTGGGATAAAATACGATAATCTTGGTACCCTCTACGCCTGCGAAACCTGCAAGAGCAGCCTTACCGGTATCACCACTGGTAGCGGTTAAGATTACGATTTCATTCTTAATATTGTTCTTCTTTGCAGAAGTAATCAACAAGTGAGGTAAAATGGATAATGCCATATCCTTGAAAGCTATGGTAGAACCATGGAAAAGCTCCAAATAATAAGCGCCTGCAGCCTCTACAAGAGGAGCAATCACCTCGGTATCAAACTTCTCGTCATATGCTCTCTCGATACAGGTCTTTAACTCAGTTTCGGTAAAATCTGTCAAAAACAGTTTCATTACCTCATAAGCAACCTCTTTATAATTCATTGCGGAAAGCTCTTTTAAGCTCTTGTCCAATGCAGGAATTTGATTGGGCACAAACAAACCGCCATCATCGGATAATCCCTTCAAAATAGCCTCAGAAGCCTTCACGGTAAGATTTTTATTTCTGGTACTGCTGTATAAAACTTCCATCTTTTTTCCTCCATGTATTTTCACATCGTATGACTGTTCAAATTTATACGTGCATTAGTATAACATAGTTCTATTCGGTACGCAATGAACAATTCTACATATTTTCCGAGGGTTTTCGTTACTTTTTCAAAACAAAATCACCTATTTATTTGAAGAATTCATGTCCTCCGTGGCAAAACAAAAAATCCAGTTGATTGTCAAACCACTGCAGCCCCACCGGATCTGCTTTTTTACGAGCCACAAAATAAAGTGCCCCTTCTGACTCATCTTTTCCGTTTAAGACGGACTCCACCGCCTCCCTGGTGCTGTCGCTGACCACTACTTTCTCTATGCGACCGTCCGCCACCGGAGAAAACTGTACCGCATGGGCATCCTTTTGATAAACCACCGCCTTTACGGTATCCGGAAATTCCGGACTTTTTACCCGATTCAACACAACATTTGCAACCAGTTCTTTTCCTTTTTGGTCCTCACCACCTGCTTCTGCCTCTACAATCTTCCACAATACTTCCAAATCCGTCTCACTTAAATTCATCCTTGAGCTGTCCACATTTCGCTCCAAAAGAAAACAGTCTATTACCCGCTGGCCTCCGCTTGCCGTCTCCATCACACCCAGTTCCGTCAAAACCTCCGTCTCATTTTTCTTTGGGGTACAAATCGGTTCTTCTGCCAGAATGCGGCTTCCAAAAAGGAGGCATAAAAACAAAGTGTTTAATCCGATCATTCCCCATACTGCTTTTTGATATCCCATATTTTTCCCTTCCCGGCAAAAGCCCTAAACTAAATATATGAGGGCTGTCCCTCATTTATGCCATTTGGGATTTTGGCTTGTGAGACAGGAATTTTCATGCTATTCTAAAAGCAGCATTCAGAGAGGAAAAATACCTATGGCAGCCACTGTATTTCCGGGCGTATCCGCGTCCGTAAAGAAAAACGGAGAAATCTATTATCGAGCTTCCCTTACTTATCGTCAGAAACATATCAGTCTTGGCAGCTATGAAAATGCCGAGACTGCTCATCGCGCCTATTTAGAGGGAATCCATCTGCTTTCGGACGCCTCTGTAACTTTGGTAAAATATGGTTCTTCCTGTATTCTTCCTTTCGAAAAATGGGTTGTACTGCTGAACTTTCGGGACAATGGTATTTATTTTAACACCCCCATATATATGGGCCAGAAAATGATATTTTACTATTTAAGTCCCACTCATGTGCTGAAATTTGATTTGGACGATTTGTTCTATTACTCCTCTCATAAAATCATGCAGCGGGGAAATCATTATTTTGTTGCGGACTACGGCATGCAGGTTAATCTGGCAAGTCGTTACGGAATCAAAAACTACGGTGTAGCCGGTACCGACTATTTGTTTAAGAATGGGGACACCACGGATTTTCGCCGGGAAAACATTGAAATTATTAACCCCTATCAGGGTGTGCGTATGACCAAAAAAGAGAACAAGACGGTTTACTCCGTTTATATTCACATTCGCGGCAATCACCTGGTGGGTTACTATGAAACCATATTGGAGGCTGCCATTGCTTATAACAAGGCCATCGATATTCTAAAGAAAAACGGATTAACCAAAAATTTTGTTCCCAATTACATAGAAAAAATCTCAGCAAAAGAATATGCTGAGATTTACTCAAAGGTTTCTGTTCATAAAAATATTTCAAACTACTTTTCTGTGTAATCAATAAAACTGATTAACAACGGAACCGTCGTCTCCACTCCGTCTACTTTTCCGCTGTTATTATATTTCCAAATTCCGAAGCGATATGGGAAATCCGGAATATCGCCTTCCTGCGAAAGCATCAAATCATAATCATACAGCTTGGTCAAATCCATTTGGCAAAGAAGCCATTCTTTCTCTCCGCCAATCATGGGCGTATACCCGTAATTCTTGATTGTCTCCACGAAGCTACGAACCGCATAAGTTCTTTCCGTCTTGGTCATACTGTCTGTCCGGGCGTAATCCGTTCCCAAACGTTCCATGGTAAATACCACCGGATAAGTAATGGAGTATCCCGCCAGGGATTCAACCACCTTAATGGCCTCCTCTTCCGCTTCCGCCTGGGTAATGGCCTGAGAGCTGAAATAAACGCCAATCTGAAGACCGGCCTCCGTGGCTTTTCTCAAATTCTCTCGGAAATAGTCATCCAGGACAATCTGTCCGGTACTATATCCTCTTGCTCCCACACGAAGCATAACGAAATCCACACCCGCATTCTTTAATTTAACAAAATCCACATTTCCCTGATATTTGGAAATATCTGCGCCCACAAAAGAAACCAGTTTTCCGCCGTCATAATACTTCATAAATTGGGACTGACATACCAGCTTGGTGTAATCAAATTCATTCTTGGGAAGATATTGGTTAATCAGTAACCATTCCTCCTCTCCATCCGAATGTACCACTAGGGTGTGACGTCCGTCTGTAGCCGGATCCTCTTCCTCTTTTTCCTCGGAGGATTCTACCGGCATGGATTGCAGGATTTGTTCAGAACTTTCCTCCGGATACTTATCCCAAAAATCCAAATCCTCCGGAAGCAGGGTACCGGTTTCCACCAATGCGCTTTGCTGCACAGATTCTTCCCGGTTATCAAACCCCAGATTCCCACCGATTTCGCCGAAAATACGCGCACCAACCATCCAAAGTACAAGTGCCAATGTAATCAATAACAAAATCGCTATTGTCACACGAAGCAGCGAATAGGGGGATTTCTCTTCAAATTCTTCTAAATCATCTTCCGGCAAACGCATGGTCAGGGCACTCCTTTCTTTCCGATTACTTGGGCATATCCTCTGCCTTTTTGGTTATTCTCTTCCAAAGCTTATTGTATCCCTTAATAATATTTCCAATGAGTACGGCAGCAATAATACTGCCCTCTCTTACACCCTTCAATCCTCCCAAAAACAGGATACCGATCATTGCGGAAATCAGGATATAAAACACATCAAAAAATATCTTGATATTTTCATATTTCTTTCCTGTGACAAAAGCAATTGCCCGATTCATGGCTTCTCCCGGAAGCATGGCGACCTGGCCCATAAACTGAATCCAAATTCCCAGTCCCAAGATAAAACAGCCCAAGAGCATACACAAAAACTGTTCCAAATAGCTTTCAACCCTCAGCCCGGAGATCAGATAACAGGAAAAGTTGGTCAAATATCCGTAAGCAAAAGCCAAAATGGTCTGAATTGCAATTTCCAGGGGCTTACATTTTTTTCGAAGCAAAAGAATCTGTACTGAAATTTGCAGCACACTCCACACATTCAGCCAACCGCCAAAGGTAAATAATCCGCTCAACAAAGAAACGGAATAAGGTACGGAAGCCACCGGGGAGGTACCAAGACCTGCCTTGGTTGAAAATGCCACACCCAAAGAGGCAATAAACAGTCCCACCAAAAACAATCCGTACCGACCTGCCAAATGTTCTTTTTTCACACTTTAGTCCATCCCAACAATAATCTTTTTCGGGCACTTTTCCTGGCAAGCGCCACATCCCACGCATTTTTCATGATCGATAATAGCATGGAAATCTTCAACCTTCACGGCATCATGCTGACAGGCTTTTACACAAAGTCCACAACCAATACAACCGGTGTCACATGCCTTCATGGTAACCGGACCTTTATCCGCAGACTGACATGCAACAATCTGCTTTGCTTCATAGGGAACCAGGGAAATCAGTTTTTTCGGACAAACTGCAATACATTTGCTACATGCCTTACATTTCTCTTTATCCACCACGGCAATTCCGTCCTTTACGGTAATTGCCTCAAAAGGACAAACAGATGCACAGGTACCAAATCCAAGGCAACCGCTGTTACAGGATTTGGGTCCGCCGTTTGGTACAAAGCTAAGCATTCTACAATCTTTCACGCCGTAGTATTCGTAATCTACTTTTGCTTTGTTACAATCTCCTTTGCAATGTACGAAGGCTACCTGTCTCGCACTGTCCACAGCCTCAACGCCCATAATCTCCGCAATCTTTTTGCCAACCGGCTCACCACCTACGGGGCAGGCATTTACAGGAGCTTCTCCCTTTGCAATGGCAGCCGCTAAACCGGAGCAGCCTGCATATCCGCAACCACCACAGTTATTACCCGGCAAAGCACCCAGAACCGCTTCCTCTTTCGGGTCTACTTCCACTTTAAACTTGATACCGGCAACCCCTAAGAATAATCCGATGAAAATACCCACCGCACCCACAATTAAGGCAGCCGTTAAAATTCCAAGAATATTCATAATCTATCCCACCTTTATCAGAGTAATCCGGAAAAACCGCAAAATGCAATTGCCATTAATCCTGCTGTCAACAAAACGGTCGGCATACCCTTAAAATACTCCGGTACGTCATTGTATTCCATTTTCTCTCGCAAACCGGCCAAAATGATAATCGCAATGGTAAAACCAAGTGCGGTAGCAAAACCGTTTACAATACCGGTAAGAATTCCATATTCTTTCTGAACATTGGTAAGCGCTACTCCCAGCACTGCACAGTTGGTGGTAATCAAAGGCAGGTAAACACCCAAGGCTTCATACAAAGAAGGCATTGCTTTCTTCAAAAACATTTCCACAAATTGCACCAGTGCCGCAATCACCAGAATAAAGACAATGGTCTGCAAATACTGTATGGAAAGAGGGGTCAATACAAACTTATAAATCACACCCGCCACTGCACTGGCCAGTGTAATAACAAAGATAACCGCGGTTCCCATACCCGCTGCTGTCTTGACCTTGCGGGATACACCAAGGAAGGGACAAAGCCCCAAAAACTGACTCAAGACAACATTACTTACCAGGGAGGAGCCAATCAAAATGATCAACAAATCTTTTGCTTCATTCATTTACACTTCCTCCTTTTCATCCATATCTTCCACTTCCACGGTTTTGGGTTTTTCCTGAAAATCCTCAGCATTTACATCCGGCAATTTATCCGATGCCTGGGTATCATAAAAGCGCTTTGCACAACCTTTTTCGCTACAATTCATACAATCCTCACTGCAACCGGAACCAACCATTGCAGCAGCTTCTTCGGAAACCTTTGCTCTGGTAGCTTTCAGGAAATTCTGGAATGCGGTGAGCATAGCCAATACAAAGAACGCTCCGGGTGCCAGCACAAAAATATTAATTGTCACATAAGAGGCCGGCATAATCGAGTAATCAAAAATCGTTCCGGCGCCAAGCACTTCTCTTACAGCGCCGATACAGGTAAGTGCAAAGGAAAAGCCAAGTCCCATACCGATACCGTCAAACAAGGAGGGAATCGGCGGATTGGAATAAGCAAAGCTTTCTGCTCGTCCCAAAATAATACAGTTTACAACAATTAACGGAATATACATTCCCAGGGCCGCATTGAGGGAAGGAATATATGCCTCCAGCAAAAGCTGTACTGCTGTTACAAAGGAAGCAATAATTACAATAAATGCGGGAATACGCACACGACTGGGAATTATGTTACGGAGCAAGGAAATAATCAAATTACTGAGCATCAATACCACAGTTGTGGTAAGTCCCATTCCCAATCCGTTCATGGCTGAGGTTGTAACCGCCAAGGTGGGGCACATGCCCAGCATTAGTACAAATGTGGGATTTTCCTTTACCAAACCGTTTACAAGACGTTCCCATGCAGAATTCATTGTGGATTTCTTATTCATTCTCTGCACCTCCCAACTCCTGTGCCACTGCCAACGCACCGTTCACCGCATTGGTAACTGCCTTTGTGGTAATGGTTGCACCGCTGATGGCATCAATCTCGCTGTCGGACTGACTGCCGGTTTTGGTATAAGTAAACTCTTTTACTTTCTTATTGTGGAACTGGGGCACAAGTACTTTTCCGGCCTGTAAACCCAATCCCGGTGTTTCATTTATTGTGAGAATGGAAATATCATTTAACTTACCATCCTTTGTCACACCTACATAAATCACAATATTTCCGCCGTAGCCTTGTGTTGTGGTGGACTGAATCACATAGCCTAAATTCTGGTTTGCCCCATCAAGCGCCTCATACACGGTACCGATTTTTACGCCGTTTCCCGTAATGGTTTCCTGCAGGGAATCCGAAATTGCATACTGCATTTCCGCAAATTGTACTCCCTCACCGGGGAATACCGCAGCACAAGCCTCCTGAACCGCCTTCTCCTGCTGCAGGCGAATCGGTTCCTTGGTAAGCTCATACACAAATCCCAAAATCAAACCTGCAATTAATGTAATTGCAAACAAAATACCTGCTTCTTTCAGCATTCTCTGAATATCCGGATTCTTCGTCATGACTTACCTCCTCTTCCAAAGGCAACCGGTTTTGTCACCTTTTCAATCAGAGGCACCAAAAGGTTGCCTAAAATAATCGCATAGGAAACGCCTTCTGCACCGGGACCGAAGAAACGGAAAATACCGGTCATTACACCCAGGAAAATACCAAATAGGATTTGTCCCCAAGCAGTAATGGGTCTGGTCACATAATCCGTTGCCATAAAGAAGGCACCTAAAATCAGACCACCACCTGCAATCTGTGCGGAAAGGAATTGCGGATCCAATCCATGTCCGCCAAAGGCAATGGCAAAAACCACAAAGGATATAATATAGCTTGCCGGAACTTTCAAATCAATAACGCCCAATAAAAGGAGGAAACACGCTCCAATCACTAAGGCAAGCATGGAAGTTTCACCGATGGTTCCGGAAGTATTACCCACAATCATGTCGAAATTATTTACAGTACCGCCGCTTTTTAAAACTGCTAAAGGCGTCGCACCGGTATAGGCATCACACTCAAAATTCGTCATATAGGAAGGGAAAGAAATCAGCAAAAAACATCTGGCTGCCAGGGCAGGATTCATGAAATTTTGTCCCAGACCGCCAAAAAGACATTTTACTACCAAAATGGCAAACACACTTCCAAGGCCAACCATCCAAAGCGGAATATTTACCGGCATATTCAGTGCTAAAAGCAAGCCGGTAACTACCGCAGACAAATCGGTAATCGTCATTTTCTTACGATATAATCCAAATAAACCTTCTGTCAAAACCGCGCAAATCACGGAAGTCAGCACCACATATGCAGCGCGAATTCCAAAATTATAAATTCCAAACCCGGTTGCCGGTAACAATGCAACAATCACTGCCAGCATTAATCCGTTTGTGGTAACACGGGAACGCACATGGGGATTGGATGATACTTTATACATATCGCTCATTTTTCTCTCCTCCCCTACTTCTTTCTCTTGGCAAGCTGCATCTTACGCATGGATTTAATCTCCTGGGTAAGTGGTCTTTTCGCCGGACAGACATAGCTGCAACAGCCACATTCACAGCATTCCATACCATTATTGGCCACAAAGCTTTCCTCATCAAAATGCTCTGCATAATCTGCCAATTTACTGGGCATAACGCGACCGGGACATACCTCCAGGCATCGTCCGCAATTAATACAGGGACCGGGTTCCTGTGCCGCCACCGCATCCTTGGTAAATGCCAAAAGTGCAGTGGAGGTTTTTGTTACGGGACGATTGGTATCAAACATGGCAAATCCCATCATCGGTCCACCGCAAATGATTTTTTCCGGTTGCTTGGAGAAACCGCCGGCGGCTTCCAACACTTGTGTATAATTGGTGCCAATCGGCACCTTAAAATTTCTGGGATCTGCAATCGCATCTCCCGTCACGGTTACAATTCGTTCAATTAACGGTCTGCCCTCTGCCACCGCACGATAAACCGCTACAATCGTATCCACATTGTTTACCACGCAACCCACATCTGCAGGAAGCATGGAAGAATTCACCTGACGTCCGGTAGTGGCATAAATCAGTGCTCGTTCACCACCCTGAGGGTATTTGGTCTTTAACATCTTTACCGTAATACGGCCATCATCCTTGGTCATCTGGCGAAGAAGCTTCACACAGTCCTTTTTGTTATTCTCTATGGCAATGATACCATGTGCATTTTTGAAGAGTTTCAAAATAATACGAAGACCCTCCACCAGTTTGTCCGGCTCCTCCAGCATTCTACGATAATCGGAGGTCAGATAGGGTTCACATTCCGCACAGTTGGCAATCACGTATTCAATCTTATCCGGTTCCTTTGGAGATAACTTGACATGGGTTGGAAAGCCTGCTCCACCCATACCTACAATTCCGGCTTCCTTGATAATATCAATTATTTCCGGTCCGGTCAGCTTTTGGATAGGTGCCACCGGATGAAACTCGGTCTCCTCATAGAGCTCATCATTCTCGATTACAATACTGTTTACCAAATCACCGGTAACCACACGTCTTGGCTCAATTGCCTTAACCGTACCGGAAACACTGGAATAAATCGGCACCGATACAAATCCGGAAGCCTCCGCTATTTTTTGTCCTTTATATACATGATCTCCCTTAGCCACAATAGGAGTCGCCGGTGCACCGATATGCTGAGAAACGGGATATACCATTTCCCCCTTCGGCATCAACAAGGTGATTGGCTTATCCTTCGAAAGATCTTTTCCCTCATAGGGATGAATACCACCTGTAAAAGTCAGTCTGGCCATTTTCGATTTGTCCTTTCCTTATGTCTGTTTCTGTCAAAAAATACCCTATAGATGGGGTATATTATACTATTTTTTTGAAGAAAATACTACAGTATTTTCGAATTTTATGTTATGATAGAAATGATGTTTCCAGATGAAAAAGCAGAAACATCTTTTATCTTACAATTTCGTAGGAGGATTTCTATGAAAACTTTTGATCAACCTTTATTGAATTTCGAACCAATCTATCCCGTAGCCAAACTGGCTCCTGTAGAAGAGACTTTATTTTTGGATATTGAAACCACCGGTTTTACTGCCCGCTCCTCCTACTTATATCTGATTGGTTGTGTATACTATAAGGACAATTGCTGGAATACCATTCAATGGTTTGCCGAAAACTATACCGAGGAATCTGCCCTATTGGAAGCCTTTTTTGCGTTTGCAACATCTTATAAGTATCTGGTGCATTTTAACGGCAATAATTTTGATCTTCCATATCTTCTGCAGAAATGTCTTCAGCTTGGATTGCCTTACAGTTTCGAGGATTTTGAGGGAATCGACATTTACCGTCGTATTGCTCCCTACAAATATTTCCTGAAGCTTTCCAATTGTAAGCAAAAGACCTTGGAGCAATTCATCGGAATTTCCCGGGAGGATAAATATTCCGGCGGGGATTTAATCAATATTTATCACGATTATGTAAGACGTGCCACTCCGGAGGCAGAGCACGATTTAATTTTACATAACGCGGATGATTTGAAGGGAATGTTGGAAATTCTGCCCATTCTCTCCTACTACGACCTGTTTCATGAAACCCTTCGCGTAAAGAAAGTGCAGGCTAACAGCTATAAGGACATCAATGGTATTATCAAGAAGGAATTGTTGATTTCCTTTGTTTTGCCTACCGCATTTCCCCGTCAGATCAGTGTCTTCTCCAACGGCTGTTTCTTCCGTGGCGAGGAAGGTACCGGCACCTTAAAAGTACCGATCTTCGAAGAAGAATTAAAGTACTTTTATGCTAATTATAAAGATTACTACTATCTTCCGGAAGAAGATGTGGCATTACATAAATCGGTAGCCTCCTTCGTAGATAAGGATCATCGGATACAGGCAAATGCCTCTAACTGTTATACCCGTAAAATCGGCAGTTATCTGCCCCAGTGGGATATCGTTTTTGAGCCCTTCTTCAAACGGGATTATAAGAGCCAGGAATTGTATTTCGAAATTACCGATGAAATGAAAACGGATCGGGAAACCTTTAACCATTACACTTCCTATGTTTTACAGATAATGGCTACTACATTCTGATTGTTCAAAGTCCATAAATTCGTACAAAAAGGCCGGCTCTTTCGAGTCGGCCTTGATTTTACTTTATTTTGTTATAAAAGAATGAATTTTTACGTTCATAACCCATTTCTTTATAATCAATGATTTGTTCTGTACTACCGATGAACAGTGTAGCTCCCACACATAGGGAATTACAGAACTTTTTGAACACTTCGTTCTTCGCTTCTTCTGTGAAGTAAATCAATACATTTCGGCATACAATCAAATGACAATTTGTCGGATAAGAATCACGAAGCAAATTATGTTCCTTGAACGTAACACGGGCTTTGATACTGTCGTCGATTCGATAGGAAGGACCTACCTGCGTAAAGTATTTCTTTCGCAAATCCTCCGGTACCGACTGAATGCTCTTTGCATCATATAAGCCAACCTTCGCTTTTCCAATTACAATCTTGTCAATATCCGTAGCAAATACTTCAATCTGATTCAGCGGAATATGTCTGGATAAAGCCATGACCAAGGAATAAGGCTCGTCACCCGTAGAGCACGCCGCACTCCAAACCTTTAGCTTCTTTCCATACTTTTTTACCAGTTCCGGAATCACCTGCTCATCCAAAATCTTCCACTGCTCGGGATTTCGGTAAAACTCGGATACATTTATTGTAATGTAGCTTACGAACTCATCAAACAGCTCTTTGTCTGTCTGAAGAGCTTTGATATACTTGTCATATCCTTCAATTTTGTGTTTGCCGATCAAGGTATCGATTCGTCTCTTCATCTGTTTTTCTTTATAAGCATTCAAATCAATCTTGGTCAATGCCAAAACTTCTTTTTTGAAGTACTCATAATCATACATCATAAGCACAAACCATCCTTGTTTCTTTTGAAGGAGTTAATTATTCAGCGTCAGCTGCAATTGCTGCATCAATATCTACGGACACAACATCTGCATCATCTTTCTCAGAAGGTTCAGGAGCAAACATAGCCTTTACGCTCAAAGAAATCTTCTTGTCTGCTTCATTGAAGTCAACAACCTTTGCGGTTACTTCATCGCCAACCTTTAAAACATCTGCAGGCTTCTCAACACGCTCTTTTGAAATCTGAGAAACATGAAGTAAAGCATCTACACCGGTCTCAAGTTCGATGAAAGCACCGAAATCGGTCATTCTTGCTACCTTACCGGTAACTACGTTTCCTACCGCATATTTGCTGGTTGCATCCTTCCAAGGATTTGCATCATCAAACTTCAGGGAAAGCGCTACCTTGTTGCCGTTGATTTCTTTAATGAGAACGTTTAACTTATCGCCAACCTTAAATACTTTCTTGGGATGTTCAACGCGTCCCCAGCTCATCTCGGAAATATGAAGAAGTCCGTCAACACCACCCAAATCGATGAATGCACCGAAATCGGTTACGTTCTTAACAGTACCTTCTACAACATCTCCCTCTTTAATCTTCTCAAAGAGTTCCTTCTGAAGTTCGCTCTTCTTAGCACTAACAAGCTGCTTGCGATCTCCGATATATCTTCTTCTCTTAGGATTGTACTCGCTGATTACAAATTCGATTTCCTGTCCTGCATACTTGCTAAGATCCTTCTCATAGGTGTCGGATACAAGGCTTGCGGGAATAAAAATACGAACCTCGTCTACCACAACACTCAAACCACCCTCAAGCACCTGAGTAACAGTAGCCTTTAATACTTCTTTGTTATTGAATGCATCTTCAATTCTCTTGTTGCCTCTGTCAGCAGCAAGTCTCTTGTAGGTTAAAAGCACCTGTCCTTCACCATCGTTAACCTTCAGGACTTTAACCTCCATCTTGTCTCCGACCTTTACAGCAGTACGTAAATCGCAAGATGAGTCACTGGTGTACTCGTACTTGGTTAAAATACCGTCTGACTTGTAGCCAATGTTAAGAATGATTTCATCTGCCTTAACGTCGATAACAGTGCCCTCAACTACCTCTCCTGCATGTATAGTCTTTAATGATTCTTCCAGCATTTGTTCAAAAGTTAATTCTGACATAGTTTTGAACCTCCTCAATTAATTTGTTTGGGGTGGAAGCC
Source organism: Lachnospiraceae bacterium UBA1766 (assembly GCA_002314715.1). Classification (GTDB taxonomy): domain Bacteria; phylum Bacillota; class Clostridia; order Lachnospirales; family Lachnospiraceae; genus Acetatifactor. Next base: position 17,543 of record DCGY01000002.1, read on the forward strand.
CCCGCAGTAATCCCCACCAGGCGAATAGTTTCAGGAAATTGATTTAAGCTCAAGTCATCCAGTGTCTGTACAAAAAATGTCGTCTCGCACTCGGCGCTGCAAATTTCATACAATTTTCTGGTATTGGAACTGTTTTTTCCTCCAACCACTATCATCACATCAGCCTCTTCCGCAAGCGCTTTGGCTGATTCCTGTCTCTCACGTGTTGCGCTACAGATAGTATTCACAACACTATCATTGTACCCTTTTTTTTCAAATATTTCAACTATATGTTGAAATTTATTGTAATTAAATGTCGTCTGGGCAACAATGCAAATCTCCTGCCCCTGTGGCAGAACCAAATCCTTTGCTTCCTCCGGGGTTTCGATTACATCCACCGAACCGTTGCACCAGCCCATAATTCCCAAAACCTCCGGATGTCCGGGGTTTCCGAGTATAATGATATGTTTCCCTTTTCGGCTCTCTTCATCCACAATTTTGTGAATTCTTTTCACAAAAGGACAAGTGGCATCCACATAAGAAATCTCATGTTCTTCCAACCATTCACAGGTTTTTCGGGGAAGTCCGTGGGCGCGTATAATCACCTTGTTCCCATTGGCAGGAGACGACGTATTATCTTTCATCGCCAGGGAATCCAAATCCTCCTGCGTTTCAATGATTTTCACCCCTTTGTCGTTCAATTCCCGAATTACCTCTTCATTGTGCACAATGGGTCCGTAAGTAAATATTTGGTCACCGGTTTCCAGCTGTTGATATACGGTATCCACCGCACGTTTTACACCGAAACAGAATCCGGCATACTCCGCCAGTTTTATTTCTACTTTACTCATGCTCTTTCCTTTGCCAAATTCATAATTGCTTCAACCACTTCCTCAATGGTCATATCGGAGGAGTCCACAAGTACCGCATCCTCCGCCTGTTTCAACGGGGAATGCTCCCGATGCATGTCTCGATAATCCCGATCCTCAATATCCACTTTAATCTGCATCAAGTCACAATCCTGACCCTTTGCAACCAATTCGTCATAGCGTCTTTTCGCGCGTACCATACTGCTGGCTGTCAGGTAAACCTTTACCTGTGCCTTGGGAAGCACGCAGGTACCAATATCACGACCGTCCATAATACAGTCGCTCTTTGCAGCCAAAGCCTTCTGAAGTTCTACCAGTTTTTCCCGTACTTCAGGAATCGCGCTGATGACCGATGCCATTTTCCCCACTTCCTCTGTACGCAGGAACGGGTTTACATTTTCTCCGTTGAGTTTTACAATCTGTTCGCCGTTTTCGTATACGATTTCAATATCCGCCTCCCGGCACTTTTTGGCAATTGCTTCCTTATCTTCCGGATTCATCTCCTGTCTAATCATAAATACGGACATAGCACGATACATTGCTCCCGTATCCACATAAATGATTCCAAGATTTTTTGCCACTTTTTTGGCGATTGTACTTTTTCCTGCACCTGCAGGACCATCCACTGCAATATTAAAGCTCATATCCATTCTCCGTTTCTTTTCTTTCTATCGGTTCATCCGCAGCGGAGCTCTCCCCCGCCAGGTGGCCTGTAGACCATGCGATCTGTAAATTAAAGCCTCCTGTCAAAGCATCCAAATCCAGTATTTCTCCTGCAAAATATAAACAGGAAACCACTTTGGATTCCATCGTGGAGGGATTGATATCCTTAACAGAAATGCCACCCTGGGTGATAATTGCCTCATCAAAATCTCTGGTGCCGATAATGGTAAGGGGCACCTCTTTGATCCGTTTTACAAAATTGTTTCGTTCCTGTTTGGATATTTCATTTACCTTCTTTTCCGGTGAAATACCGGACATGGAAATCATTATCGGAATTAACCTTGCAGGGAACAGCCCGTTCACCGCATTCTTAAACTGTTTGCCTTTATTTTCTTCAAATTCCCGAATCAGCCTGGCGTCCAACTGTTCCTCGGACAAAGCCGGTTTCAAATCAATCAACAGTTTGAATTCTCCGCCTTTTTTCTGCTTGGCGTAGTAGCTAGAAGCACTTAATATCAATGGTCCGCTGACACCGAAATGGGTAAAAAGCATCTCTCCGAAACCATCGTAAAACTGTTTATTGTCCCGAAGGATTCGAACCGATACATTTTTAAGTGCCAGCCCCATCAGATCCTTACACCAGGTTTCCTTGATTTCAAAGGGAACCAGCGCAGGTTTGCACTCAATTATTTTATGTCCTGTCTTTTCCGCAAATTTAAGACCATCTCCCGTGGAACCGCAGCTTGGATAAGACAATCCTCCGGTACAAACAATTACCGCATCCGCCAAAAGTCTTTCCCTGTTTTTCAAAAGGACTCCCTTTGCGGTGCTATCCTCAATCACAAGCTCCTTTACACAACTCCCCAATCTTATATCCACATCATTTTTTCGGAGTAAATTCTGCAACGCACGAATAACATCGGAAGAATGATCCGAAACCGGAAATACACGATCTCCTCTTTCTACCTTTAAGGGGCAGCCGTTCTGTTCCAAAAGGTCCATAATTCCCTGATTGTCAAAGGAATAAATAGCACTGTATAAAAACTTGTTATTGGTTACAATATTGGCCAAAATTGTCTCAATATCTGCGGCATTGGTTACATTACAGCGACCTTTGCCGGTAATAAAGACCTTCTTACCAAGTTTTTCATTTTGCTCTAAAAGTGTAACATGGGCACCCTTTTGTGCAGCCGCCAGTGCAGCAAGCATTCCGGCAGCGCCACCACCGATTACAATTATTTTTTTCATTCTTCGTCTTTATCCTTTTCCCGATAAATCGAGTAATTGATATCATATTCATCATCAATAAAATTGATTTCATCGTTTAAATAAACCTGATAGTTTTCCCAGACCTGCTCTAACATCTTCAGGTTATGTTCCACCTCACCGGGGCACTTCATACACAAAGCCACCACTAAGGCATTGATTACACTAAGGGGGGCCACCAGGGAATCCACCACCGAAACCATGTCGCTTCGAGCCAGCAAATTGCAGGAGGAATAGAGATTCATGGGTGAAAATTTGGTGTCTGTAATGGCAATCACCTTTGCATTTCGATCATTGGCAAACTCCATTGCCTTCAATGTACGCATGGAGTAGCGAGGAAAACTGATGCCGATAAAGCAATCCTTTGCGTCAATGTGCATCATCTGCTCAAAGGTTTCGCTGACGCTGGTGGTATTTAAAATATGCACATTTCGTCGAATCAAATTTAAATAAAAATGCAAAAACGCCGCCAGGGGTTCATTGCTTCGGAGTCCCATAATATATATATTTTCCGCCTTCAGGATGGTTTCCACTGCCATATCAAAAGCATCCACATCCAGATTTTCCAAGGTGTGCTGAATCTTTTCAATATCGGAATTCAGTACCGAATTAATCACCTGTGACTGAGAATTCCCCATATATTTGGCCTGAATGCTGGACATATCATGCAATCGATTTTTGATAGCAGCCGCCAATTCTCTTTGAAGCATGGGATAGCCGTCATAACCGATTGCCGTTGAAAAACGTACCACCGTAGACTCACTGATTTCCAGTCTGGCCCCCAGTTCCGCAGCTGTCATAAATGCTGCCTGATCAAAGTCCTTCAAGATAAAATTCGCTATCTTTTTATGGCCCTTGCTCATATGATCCATATGCTTTTGAATTCGGACAAACACGTCATCCTGGCCGTTCATAATGCTCCTCCATATAGAACAATACTTGAATGTATAATCCATTTTATTATACTTCCTCGGCAAACCACTGGCAACTGATTTTTATAATTTCACCCATAAGAAGCACAAAAGAAAAAACCTATCGTTTCCACGATAGGTTTCTCTTTTAATCGTCTGTTCCGGCCTTAACTTGAAAAAACCGTCCCTATTCTCCTTTTCCCTGAACAATCAATAACAATCGTTCAAATATATCCGGGTTCTCCCTCACTACCAGTGCCACTTTGGCTTTTGCGCGGCTGAGTCCGTGAAACAAATTTCGAACCGGTTCCTCCTCCGCGCCGTATTTTTGGGCATGAAGTCCATCCTGTTCATAAGAAAAACGATGATCCATCACCATAACCACATTTTCAAATTCTCTGGAAAGTGCATCTGAGATGGACACTTGGTCTGGCAGTTCCATATTCGTAACGGAGTCTGTTATACAGACAAATTCCTTCTTATGAAGGAGTTTTAAAAACTCCTTTTCTTCCATTTCGTTATTGGCATAGAAAAGTCGTACATTGGGGTATTCCTGCCTGTGATTCCGATTGTTCCCCTGAATAATGGAGTGTATAAACGCTGACAGCTCCGCGTTCATACGGATACGATTGGTTAACTTGTACCCTTCATATCCATCCATTTCCTCCAACGTCTTCATGCCATTATGTCGAATTTCCTCTTTTGAGATAATCAATTCCAAATCATAGGCACAGATAACCGGCAAGCTATGTTCCCGGCTGTATTTCATTATACCCTCCGCCATTTGTTCGGAAAGATAATGTGCCTCATCTATCAGAATTGCACTGTAGCCGGTCAAATCCGGGAACTCCTCTCTCGACAAACCCGAGAAAAAATCGATTCGTTTCAGTCTTTGATCTAACTGATGTAATTCCTCGCGGAAAGAACTGCAATGAAATACGGCCACCTTGTTTTTTTCGGATAAGCGCATTGCTATATCGTACAAAAGCAAGGTTTTCCCTGTGCCCGGGGCCCCTGTAAATCCCTGAACACTCCCGGGGTCCTGCTTTAATTTCTTAAAAATATGCTTCTCAATATCCTTTTGTTGGGAGGTCAAAAAATATTCCTGATTCAGGAATCGCTCCGGTTGAACCAAAGGAGAAATGATATAGTCCTCCTCCCGAAACAGGCTCTCAATATGGCCGCTAAAGCAATTCTTTTGTTTCATCAAATCTGTAGCCAAGTCGTTCCAATTTGCATCAACCAGATTTTCACTGTTGGTCAGTCGAACCAGTCGATTGGTTTTGCTGATATAGGTATAAAATCGCAAGGACTTTCCCAAGGTAGACAGATAATATTTATTCTGCAGTAATTGTCTTCGGATACTTTCATCCGGCACCGGCTCACTTTTCAGTTCCACATTTACAATCCATTCATCGCTGACCCGAAGCAAATCAAATTCTTTTCCGAGTTTGGGGATTTGGAAACTGTAAAAGAATTCCAATTCCGACACATCGTTTACATAAGGTTGTAGTTCCAAAACAAGCCCCTCCAAGCCTTGCAATTCCCACTTTTTAATTTTAAGGAATCGTCTTCTGGCTGACATCTGTCGTTCAAATCGTTGCAAATCGGTATTTTGTTTCACTCTGGTCAATGCATAAATGTTAATTGGCTTCATTTTGTAATTCCCCGTTGCTTCCTTTTCTGATTTCCCCTATTATACCAAAAAGGGACGGTGCTTTAAACCAAAAACACCGTCCCCATTCCCACTATAAATACTGAATCAATTCAGGCAAAACACCTGCCAAACGATCATCACTGATTCCGAAATCCATCTGTTTATAGCTCCATGCACTTCTGGCAATAGCATATTTCTCCAGTGCAAAATGAATATCCTTATACCAGTTTAAAGTATCCTGTGCAGAGGCATGCTCGATGACGCCGTATTCTCCACAATACAGGGGTACATTATACTTCTCCGCTACATTGATTGCGGTTTGGAAGATTTTTACGAAGAAATTTTCGTTCATCATCTCTTCCTGTAAGCCTTCAAATTCTCCGTCATAATCTTTTCCGAAAATATTCAGAGATTCTGCTCTGTAATCTGCTACGGTGCCGGGATAAGCAAGTGCATAATCCTTCGGCATTCTGGATACCCAGTATGCCTTTTGGTGGGTAAATACCATAGGGCTGTAGCAATGGAAGGTAAATACAATTTTGTCATCCTGGGGTGCACGAAGGAATACCAATCCATCAATACTGCTGTTATAAATACCACCGATGATAATACGAACTTCTTTATTCATGGCACGGATTGCTTTAATTGCACGATCCGCAATTTCATTCCACTTTTCTGTCATAGAAGCGCTGGTAATCTCATTCAAAAGCTCAAATGCAACCATTTCATGAAGATCACCATATCTACGGGTTATTTCCTCCCAAAGGGCAACAAACTGATCCTGTAAAGGCTTCTCCTCAAAAAAGCTGACATAGCTCTCATCATCAAATACAAAACCTCTGGTCTTATGCAAATCCAAAACAACCTTCATGTTGTTTTTCCGGCACCATTTGATGCAATCATCAATGTGCTTGAAGCCGCTTTCCAGAAATTCACCCTCTTCTGTCTCCAAAACATTGTAGTCAATCGGAAGTCTTACATGATCTATTCCCCAACCGGCAATGGTATCAATATCCTTCTCCGTGATAAAAGTACTGTAATGAGCCTCACAGTAATTCTCAGGTTTACACTGAGATAACCAGCCGCCCAAATCAATTCCTTTTTCGTATCCTTCAAATCTTCTCATATTTTTCTCCTTATGATTTTTTGATAGATGCGTAATTCTTTTCGGCAAACATTTATTTATCTTGTAGTTGCGAAACCGGTCTCTTTCTTTATTCGCATTTTGTTTTTATACATTTCGGAATCCGCCTCACAAAGCAATGTATCCACGGTGAAATCTTCTCCACTCTTCTTACAGCAAATACCCACACTGATATAAATGGGATATTCCTTACCGGAGTTGTAATTAAAGTTTGTGGTTGCCGCCCACAAATCCGCCTGGTAATTTTCAAACGTCTCGTCATCAAAATCACCAATTGCCACCTTTACAAACTCATCACCGCCGATTCGGAAATTTTCCTCGCGAATTGTACCTTTGATTCTGGTACTGCTAAATATTCTCGCAGCTTCCTTAATGGCTACGTCCCCCTCATTATGGCCGAAATTATCGTTGATGTACTTCAGGCCGTTCATATCTCCAAGGGCAATGCATACATGTACATTCTGTCTTTCTGCCTGAGCTATCAGTTCATCCACATGCTTTGAAAAACCGTTACGATTATTCAAACCGGTCATAACATCGGTTTTATACATATGATTTACACTCTGCATCTTGCACTGGGATTCAATTGCACTGACAATGTCTCTTACAAAATAATTCCAAAGGAAATCATATTGTTTTTTATCATCGCCGATATCAATCACCAGGTATCCGTAATCCTTGTCATAAAAATGCAGCTCACGGAAAAAATATGCGGAAGGGGTTCCGTTTTTCAAAAACAGCTCCGGCAACATCATCTGTTTTGGGAATGCTATATTGGAGCCTACATGCTGATCAATTTCTCCATCCGGAAGTGTTTTCTGATAACAATACAATTGCACCATATCCGACTTGGCGATTGTATCGTTGGTACGACCGGGATCATCCCATCCATCATACATACAGAAATACATTCCATTGGTCTTTTTGAAGTATGTATAATAATCCGAAAGTGACCAAAAAATATCTTCCATATGATCACACTTATGCAATACTTCATTGATGTCATTAATTTCACTGAAATATCCAAATTCAAACTGGATAGCGGTTTCATCAATTTTTGAGAAATCATATTCCAAAAAAGGTACACATCCGCAGGTAAGTCGGAAGTTTTCATTTACATCGCACGGGATGGAATATTCTTTATCCTCAATTGTCTGACCCTCTGCCCAGTCAATAATTGCCTTGCAAGCTGCTGCTCCTGCATTCCTGGGGTTTTTGATGACAGAAGAAATATATTGGAACCGATTTAGTTCCGTTGCAAAACAACCCAACAAAACTGCATCCGGTGCATATAATTTTCTTTTCTGCAAAGCTTTATATACACTGTCTGCCATATATTCATTCGCGCAAAGAATTGCTTCCGGTAATCCTTCCTCCGAATCCAATAACTGTTGCACAAAATTATCGCCTTGATTAATCCAAAAATCGCCATAATATGTCCATGCTTTTGGCACAAACAGGCCATTTTTCTTCATTGTCTCTTTAAAGACTTCCAATCTTTTTTCCGCGTGAGGATGACCTTCAATACCGGTCATAAATGCAACTCGTTTGCAATGATGTTGCTGAATAAAGTGCTCTGTCAGCGCAATGATTCCGTTTGTATCCTCACTAAAAAACGAAGGGATACCCTCTAGTTTTTCATCTACTGTAACAATATGGCCCCCTTTATCTCGGAAACCATATACGATTTGATTCACATCTTCCTCCAGTGCATCCTCAGTGAAGGTATCCGGAAGATAAATCAAACCTTCTATCAAATCAAAGTTGATTAAATCAAATATACGATACTCATTTTCATCCTGCATAGACGGAATCGAAAACACTGCCACATTCATATCATTTTCGAAAGCAACCTGATAGATTCCTTCCAGGACATTTGTCTGATATTCTCTTTCCGGTCTGGCCAAAATAACACCAATACATTTTCTGGACTTCTTGGTCATAAGTTATCCTCATTTTCTGATGATAATTGCAATAAACAAGTAACGGGAAGAAAGAAGCAGCTGCTCCTCTCTTCCCATATAGAAACTAATTAAACAGGATATGCTCCGTTCTTGGTATCTGCAACGGTCATATCAACCTTTTCCTGCTGCGCCTGACGATACTTGAAGAAGTCAGTAGCAACCTGAGGGAATAATGCGTAGGACAATACGTCTTCATCCTGCTGCTTCCACTCGGACATTTCACCTTCCAGCTTATCCATCTCGTTTTCAAGAGTATCTGCGAAACGGCAGGTAATTCTCTCTACACCGGGGATAACCTTATTGATAATTTCCTGGCTCATAGGTTTAACGGTCTGACCATACTCTCCACGAAGAACAGCCTTGGTCTCCTTGGTCGCCATCTTATATCTCTCTCCCATCAATACGTTAAATACAGCCTGTGTACCAACGATCTGGGAAGAAGGAGTTACAAGCGGAGGCTCACCAAGGTCCTTACGAACCTGAGGGATTTCCTTCAATACATCATAATACTTATCTTCTGCATTCTGCTCCTTCAACTGGCTAACCATATTGGAAAGCATACCGCCGGGTACCTGATAAAGAAGAGTCTTAATATCAACGCCCATAACCTTCGGATTCAAAAGGCCGCTCTTTAAGCACTCATCTCTGTAAGGACGGAAGTAATCTGCGATTTCTGCGAGTAAGTTCTGGTCAAATCCGGTATCGTATTCGGTACCACGGAAGGTTTCAACCATAACTTCGGTAGCAGGCTGTGAAGTACCCATAGCGAAAGGACTCATAGCGGTATCGATTACATCAACACCTGCCTCTACTGCCTTCAGATAGGTCATACTAGCCACACCGGAAGTATAGTGAGTATGCAACTGGATCGGAAGCTTTGTATTCTCCTTCATTGCCTTGATTAATTCTGCAGCCTTGTAAGGAACAAGAAGTCCTGCCATATCCTTGATACAGATGGAATCTGCACCCATCTCCTCGATATTCTTTGCCATATTTGCCCAGTACTCAAGAGTATATGCATCACCTAAGGTATATGACAAAGCGATCTGTGCATGGCCACGGCCTTCCTGCTGCTTCATCTTTGTGGTAGCCTTAACAGCTTCCTGCAGGTTACGAAGATCGTTTAAACAGTCGAAAATACGAATGATATCAATACCATTGGAAATAGACTTCTGAACGAAAGCATCTACTACATCATCTGCATAAGGTCTGTAACCCAAAATGTTCTGACCACGGAACAGCATCTGTAACTGTGTATTCTTGAAGCCATCACGCAATTTACGAAGTCTGTCCCAAGGATCTTCCTTCAGGAAACGAAGAGATGCATCGAAGGTAGCACCACCCCAGCACTCTACGGAATGATATCCAACCTTATCCATCTTCTCTACGATAGGAAGCATGAATTCGGTAGGCATTCTGGTTGCAATCAAAGACTGATGTGCATCACGCAGAATTGTTTCCGTAATCTTAATCGGTTTTTTATTAATTTCTGACATTTACGAATTCCTCCATCTAAAATTATTCAATCGAATCAATTGCCTTTATTGCGCTTTAGAATACTCCGAAGATAGCCATGAATGTACCGGCTGCTACCGCAGTACCGATAACACCTGCTACGTTAGGTCCCATCGCATGCATCAAAAGGAAGTTTGTAGGATCTGCTTCCGCACCAACCTTCTGAGATACACGTGCTGCCATGGGAACTGCAGATACACCGGCGGAACCAATCAGAGGATTTACCTTTCCCTTGGTAGCTACACACATAAGCTTACCGAAAAGAATACCTGCAATGGTACCGAATACGAATGCTGCAAGACCAAGTGCAACAATCTTTAGAGTATCAAGATTTAAGAATGCCTCAGCACTTGTGGTAGCACCAACGGAAGTACCAAGAATAATAACTACGATATACATCAAAGCGTTAGATGCGGTATCTGTTAACTGTCTTACTACACCGGACTCTCTGAAGAGGTTACCAAGCATCAACATACCTACAAGAGGTGCTGTGGTAGGAAGAATCAAACCTACAATAATGGTAACAACAATAGGGAATAAGATTTTCTCCAGCTTTGTTACAGGACGAAGCTGGCTCATCTTAATCTTTCTCTCCTTCTCCGTTGTAAACAACTTCATGAAAGGAGGCTGGATAATCGGAACAAGTGACATATAAGAATATGCCGCTACTGCGATAGGTCCCATAATCGCCGTCTGTCCAAGCTTACTTGCAAGGAAGATGGAGGTAGGTCCGTCAGCACCACCGATAATGGAAACTGCCGCAGCCTGCATGTCGTTGAAGCCAAGGACAATTGCAAGAAAGTATGCTGCAAAGATACCAAACTGAGCAGCCGCTCCAAGAAGGAAGCTCTTGGGGTTTGCAATCAAAGGACCAAAGTCTGTCATGGCACCAACACCCATGAAAATCAAGGAAGGAAGGATTGCCCACTCATCCAAGATATAGAAATAATGCAACAAACCACCGACACCGTTTGCTGCGTCCTCAGGACTCAGCATAATGTCAGGATAGATATTTACCAAAAGCATACCAAACGCGATCGGAGTTAAAAGCAACGGCTCAAATCCATGTCTGATAGCCAGGTATAAGAAAAAGCATGCAACTGCAATCATTACGTAATTTCCCCAGGTCAGGTTAAAAAACGCTGTCTGATGAAGCAAGTTGCCAAAAGTATTTAATATATACTCCATTGGTCGACCTCCTGATGTCTATTTATAAAAGCTTCACCTGGATTAATTTAAGGTTGCCAGTAATGCACCGGCTTCAATTGCGTCACCAACGGATACATTAATGCTTGCTACAGTACCATCCTGAGGAGCTACTACAGGGATTTCCATCTTCATAGCTTCAAGAATAATAACAGCGTCACCCTTCTTTACAGCCTGTCCAACACTGGCTTCAACCTTGAACACCTTACCTGCTGCACCTGCTTCAATCTTTACACTGCCTGCTGCGCCTGCACTTGCTGCGGGAGCTGCTGCAGCCTTGGGAGCTGCTACTGCCTTGGGAGCTGCGGGAGCCTTCGCTGCTACGGGAGCCCCACCGGTCTGTCCCTCTTCTACAACAACATCATATACGTTTCCATTTACGGTAATGGTATAGTTTTTCATAAATTTAATCTCCTTCTGCCTATTATCGGCCTACTTTACTAATATCTTCTACGAATAGAACGAACAACATATCCGCTTGCATTTCCGGATCCTTCGTAAGCTGCAATTGCTGCTGCAATAACTGCTACAAGTTCGGTATCATCGGACTCTTCAATTACTTCTTCCTGCTTGGTAATCTGAGCTACTGCATTATCAATTCCGGTAGGCTTCTCTTCTTTCTTTGCAAGAGCCTTCTGAATCTTGGGAATGAATCCAAACAATGCAATGATTAAGCTGATACCGATTAATACGCAGAATACAGTGGTCATACCGATTAAGGTATTCAGACCTGCTTTTCCCATAGACTCACCGAAAGTAGAATCCGGAGTCAGGGAAGCACTTTCCAACTTTAAGAACATATCGTTGGATAAAATCATTTCAATTTTTGCGTTTTTCTTTTCACCGTTAACGGGAATAGACATGATAATCTGTTTTCCGTCGATTTTGGACTCAATTTCAACATTTTCATCAATGGAGATAGTACCGATATTCTTGCCATTCAAGTTGAAAGAATCCGCAGCGGACTTGAAGCCGTTTCCGTCAATAATCAATCCGTAGTACTGTTCAAAAATGTATTCCAGTTCTTCTGCAGTATACTCAGAATTCTGTGTCTGCATTTCATCATCAAGAAACTCGGAAAGAATCGGAATATATCCCTCAAGCGCTATGCTTTCTGCATTTGTCAGCTTCTGCTGTTCATACTCTGTATAGGTTGTCTCCTTACCGCATGCAGATAAGCCAAGAACGCAGGTGATTACGCAAATAAAGGTTAATAATTTCTTCATGCTACAACACCCTTTCTAGACGGTTCCGTGCTTCTTTGCAGGACGGTCTTCGATCTTTGTGGACAACATTTCGAAAGCACCGATAACATACTTTCTGGTTTCTGCCGCATCAATAATCTGATCTACATAACCTCTTCTCGCTGCACTTACCACATTGCTCTGAAGTGCTGCGTATTCAGCTGCCTTTTCATTAATTACGTCAGCGCCCTGGCCTTCGTACATAATCTTTGCTGCAAGCTTTCCATCCATGGTACCGATTTCTGCGGTAGGCCATGCCATAACCAAATCCGCGCCGATTGCCTTGGAGTTCATAGCTACATATGCAGAACCGTATGCCTTGCCGATTACCACATTTACCTTGGGAACGGTTGCATTTGCGAATGCATAGGTAAGCTTTGCTACTGCTTTTGCAATAGACTTCTCAGAGCACATGGTTGCTTCATAACCGGTTACATTGGTAAGAGTCAATACAGGGATTTCAAAAGCATCACAGAAATCAACGAAATCTGCCGCCTTCTCACAACCCTTCTTGGTTAATACGGTTCCAAGCTTCTCTGCAACCTTGCCTTCTTCGTCACATACTTCGCTGCGGTTTGCAACCACACCTACGGTAGCGCCGTTTAAGCGAATAAATCCGGTAACCATTTCCTTTGCATAATCTGCTTTCACTTCAAAGAAGTTATTGTTGTCAGCAAGGATGGTTGCTGCAATAGAGGTATCTCCTACACAACCTTCAATTTCAGGATTTACTCTGTTCAGGTCATCTTCGCATTCAACAAGGAAGCTTGCGTTGTCTTCGTTGTTGGAAGGAAGCATATCTACCAATTCTCTGATTTTTGCGAAGATGGTTGCCTCATCTGCAACAACATCCACAATGCCACTCTCTTTTGCCTGGAACTCTGCGGATGCGGTGTCACACTTGGTAACAACGTTTCCGTCCAATGCATTGGGAGCATTTACAAATAATTTTGCTTTGTCAGCCATAAAAGTAAAATCGGTCATGGTAGGGAATAATCCAAGACCACCACCGCAAGTACCCAAAATAGCGGTAATCTGAGGAATAACGCCGGATGCGTTTGCCTGCTTTAAATAAATGTTACCAAATGCAGCAAGTGCATCGGTAGCCTCCTGCAGTCTAAGACCGGCAGAATCGATTAAGCCGATTACAGGTGCTCCTGTTTTCATAGCTAAATCATAGAGGTTGGCAATCTTCTTTGCATGCATTTCGCCGATCGTACCATTCAATACGGATACATCCTGGCTATATACATACACAAGATTACCTTCGATAACTCCATAACCTGTGATACATCCATCAGAAGGAGTTTCAGTGGGTTTCATATTAAAATCGGTAGATCTTGCAGTGATAAGTGCACCGATTTCTACGAAACTGTTGTCATCGAGCAAAGAAGCAATTCTCTGGCTCGCTTTTGAAGTGTTACTCATGCTTACAGCCCTCCATTTATAATAAATAAATAATAACTAATTAAGATTCGAGAATCTGTTTTTCATAAAAATAAAACAAATTCCCCCATGATTAGTATCCTTGAAAGTATAACATAAAAATCCCGTGAAGCAAAGCACGAATTATAAAAAAAGTAATATTTTTCAAAAAATAGCAACAAATGTTATAAAATCAGTATTTTCCGAAAAATCTGAGCAACACACCAGGAAAAACTCACCGCCTCCACCCGGTTTTTTGTTCGAATTTCTTTGGAGTAAAGAACAATATCATTTATGCAAAAATCGATTCTTCCCAAAATCGTATTTTGGCTTATCGGTGCAGATATTTCCGTCTTCATGTAGCACTTCGCAGTCAGCCGGTCTTTTTCCTGTATTAAAAAACCGAAATCTTCATTGTTTCCTTCAACATCAATAATTTCCGACTCTGCATACGCCGGCTCCCACAAATCCTCCCCTCTCCCGTTTGGAATCAGGATTGGTTTTCGTACCATCTCTTCATACTTCTTTTCTTCCCGCAAAAAATCTCCCAATTGATAATGCTCCAGCCCATACTCCATCAGTTTCCTGGTGTCGAACCATTTTAAGTCCTTGTGGTTTGGCCAGCCACAACCCAGAAGGACTACGATAAAATATCTTCCGTTCCGCTCCAGTGCTCCCACATAGCAATACCCCGCTTCGTTGGTAAATCCTGTTTTTCCGCTTAAGGCCCCATCCATCATCTGCAGGAAACGATTGTGGTTTTCCAGAAGATAGGTGCGACCGTTTGCCTGAAAGGAATAGGTTTGGGTACGAGTAATTGTCAAAAACATCTCTTTTTTTTGTGACAACAAAATACAATGCCGCATAAGCCTTGCCAGTTCCACCGCAGTGGTTCCGTGATGGATTCGGATGCTGCTTCCGTTTTCGCTCTCCGTTTCCTTTGTGGCATCCAAACCGTTTGGTGTCAGGAAGGTTGTTTGGGAACACCCCAGTTCTTTGGCCTTATCATTCATAAGTGTAAGGAAACACTCCACAGCCGCCAGACTTTCCTCTCGGGTATGATTCCTTATCTTCTCGTTCATATCTTCCGTGCTCACTCCCATCATGAGAGCCCCAATATTTTCTGCCAGGATTACCGCACTGTCATTATGGGATTCCAACATCAAAGAATACAGCAAATCCTCCACCCGATAGGTTTCTCCCCCGCGGGTTCCAAGATGTACCTTAGGACTTGATGCTGCATAAGCAGAAACCGTTACCACGGTATCAAGGTTGCAATGCTCCAACACCGTAATGCAGGTCATGATTTTCGTGGTACTGGCCATCGCCAGCTTTGTATTTTCATTTTTTCCAATCAATACCCGTCCGGAGTTTCCATCCAACAATACCGCCGCATTGGCATACAGTTCCACGGGAGGCGTTTCCTCTGCAAAAGCCGTAATCCGTATGAAAAAGAGTAACAAAAAAAATCCTCCCGAAAAAAGAATCTTTTTTCGAAAGGACTGTGTTTCACTTCGTTTTTTCATATGCTGTCCTATGATAGTTTTTCTGTTAAGCATATGCAAAGGAATCGGTAACTATGCCATTATAAATCCAGCTTTAACTGAATCTCCTCCTGGGCCTGCTGTTTGAATTCCTCCAGCTGAATCGGATTCATCTCCGGAAGTTCCTCCAGGCTCTTCACCCCGAAGCAACGTAAAAACTGCTCTGTCGTACCAAAAAGAAGGGGTCTTCCCGGTGCATCCAAACGTCCCAGTTCCGTAATCAGATCATACTCCAAAAGTTTATTAATCGCATGGTCGCAACTTACCCCTCGGATGCGCTCAATATCCAGTCTGGTAACCGGTTGCTTATAAGCGATAATGGAAAGGGTCTCAATTACCGTGTCGGTAAGGGTCATTTTTCTGGGGTTTTTGGCAATCTTAATCAAATGCTCATACATGGATGCCTTGGTACAAAGCTGAACGGAATCCTCAAAATAGGTAAGCATAATTCCTCTGTCTTCCTGTTCATATCTTTGCTGCATCTCGTCCAGTATTTTCTTGGTAGTGCGCACATTTTGTTCAATCACTTCCGCCAGCTTGCTGATTTCCACGGATTCACCCATGGTGAACAAAATCGCTTCAATAACTGCCTGTGCCTGTGTTGTATCCATCCTTATTTCCCCTCTTCTTAGGCGATATTGGAACGAATCAAAATATCGTCAAAGATTTCTTCCTGAATAATCGTAATCTTACCAACCTTCATCAGTTCCAAAATAATCAGGAAGGTTACAATAATTTCCTGTTTGCTCTTCTGCTTTTCCAACAGTTTTCGGAAGCTGAATTCCGGATGTTCCTTTGCGTAAGCTTCCACGTAAAGGGTTTTCACATCAATATCTACTTCCTCTTTTTCGATTTGACCGTAGTTGCTTCGAATCGGATCCACCTTGTCTTCCTGACGTCGAATTACCTGCTTAAAAATTTCATGCAATTTATTCAGGTTTACATCTCCCATCAAATCATCATAATTTAAGGGCGGTT
>DCGY01000002.1:34044-34241 GCA_002314715.1 Lachnospiraceae bacterium UBA1766
CAGTTCGGCTCTGGGGTCTTCTTCCTCCCCATCTTCATTCACTTCCGCAGGAAGCAGCATCTTACATTTGATATCCACCAGGGTAGCTGCCATTACCAGAAACTCGCTCATAATATTCATGTCGCGGCTTTCCATCTGGCGAATGTATTCCATATATTGCTCTGTTATTTCCACAATCGGAATATCGTAAATATCTA
>DCGY01000002.1:34257-60562 GCA_002314715.1 Lachnospiraceae bacterium UBA1766
CTACTTTATTCTTTTCAATCAGATGCAAAAGCAGGTCTAAAGGGCCTTCAAATGCCTCTAACTTTACCGGAATTGCCATAGCAGTTTTCCCCTTTCTCTAAGATTTCATCCAACTTCACAACGCTCTAATTGTACCTTGAGTTCCAAATTTTCGCAAGAAAAACCTTGTTGCAAGGAACGCCTTAATCCCCGGTTTCAAAATCCAGCACCCATAACTCTCCCGGATTAAACAACCGGAACGGGATGGTATGACTTCCCAGACCGCAGCTTACCAGCATGGTTTTCTTCTCAATGGAATAAATCCCCCCGTCATATTTGGGAAATAACTGAATACTTGGAGACAACACACCTTTGTTTAGAAAAGGAATCCGAACAATTCCTCCGTGCACATGGCCTGCCAGGGACAAATCCGCACCCCAGGCCGCGTAATTTTCAAAATATGCCGGGTTGTGGGCAAGAAGAATCTGATACGCCTCTTCGTCCGCCTCACCTAACAGCTGCTCCAGGTAGTTTTCATCCATAGGCTGCTTTTTAAAACGCTTATAATACAAGCGGTCAATCTGGGAACCGGTAATACGAATCCCGTATTCTTCCAGGTCCACCGATGCATTTACCAATCGTTTGATTCCAATCTTCTCAAGCGCCTCCTCGTATTCCTTTGCCATATCACCATAGGTTTGAGGATACAACTCCAGCCGATGCTCATGATTGCCGTTGGCATAATAAACAGGATACTCTTTGGCCAGTTCCGTCAGCAAATCCACTGCAACCTGAAAAGATTTTTTCGGAATTCCGTTCAACATATCTCCTGCCACGAAAATAAAATCCGGATTTGCCTCCCGAATCTTTTCCAGTAAGAGGGCGTTGTTTCTGCCATATTGTTTATTGTGAAGGTCTGTCAGCAGGACTGCCCGACAATTTTTTCGAATTCGGCTGTCCTCTATTTTGTAATTTCGAACCACAAAACGTGTAGAGTCAAAGAGCATAATCCATAAAAAAACAACAAATAAGAATAGGATCAATATCAAAAGATATTTCATTTTCATTGTCTCTCCTCTCGTCCACACTATTTTTTTATTCTATCATATTCCAACACTTTATAAAAGGAAATTTGCACAGGTTTTTCTGTAGGAATATAAGAAACCGGCTTTTTCTATCTCCTCCAAACAGCAAATCGGTACGCTTCCGATTTCCCGTCCTCCCAGGGAATAAACGATTTTTCCCACTTCCCGGCCCACCGTCACCGGAGCTTGCACTTCCTTTTCCATCACCGTTTCGCAAGTAATGTCTCCCAATTTCTGACCGCTGATATCCACATATCGAAATTCGGTTAACGGTCCCACCAATGCCGTGTCCTGCTTTCCGTGCTTTACCATTATGCTTGTTATGTGATTGTCCGGAGCATCCGAATACACATTGGTTACCCCAAACCCGTAGGTCAAAAGGGTCTGCGCCTCCGAAAAACGAATTTTTGAGGAATCCCCACCCAGTATCACCGCAATTAAATCCACCCCGTTTTTTTGCGCCGTGGCAGAAATACAATATTTTGCCTTACTTGTGGAACCGGTTTTCAGTCCGGTGGTGTAAGAATATTGTTTCAATAATTTGTTGGTACTGCTTAAACCGAACCGGCTCTCTCCCTGCTTGGTTTTATGGGTAATATCTTCCATCCAGATTTTGGTATAATCATAAACCTTGGGATAATGAACAATCAATTCTCTGGACATAATTGCCACATCTCTGGCGCAGGTATAATGGTCATCCGAATCCGTAAGTCCGCAGCAATCTTCAAAGTGCGTGTTCACCATTCCCAGTTGAAAGGCTTTTTCGTTCATTTGTTCCACAAAGGCTTCCTCGCTTCCCGCAATATGCTCTGCAACCGCCACGGAGGCATCATTGCCGGAAGAAACCATAATACACTTTAACATTGTATCCAGCGTTTGTTCCTCCCCCTGGGCCAAAAATACCTGAGAGCCTCCCATGGAGCTGGCATATTCGCTGACAATTACAATATCCTCCAAGGAGGCTTCTTTTTTCTCAATCGCCTCCATAGTCAAAAGAACCGTCATGATTTTCGTAACACTGGCCGGGCTTCTTTGGTCATCCGCTCCCTGCTCAAAAATCACTTTTCCCGTAGAGGCCTCAATCAGGATCGCCGACGGTGCAGAAATCTCTAACGCGGCTTCTGTTACCACTAAGGCTTCTTTGGACAAAAAAGCGTCCAGGCCCAACAGCAAACAAATAAACAGCACAAATACTTTTCTAATTTTTTTCATAAAAATAGCCATGTCCTATATCCTCTTACACTAAAGATATGGTCTCATGGCTAAAATCATTCCATTATACTTATTTTCTGGATAACTTATAGAATTGCATGCAGTAGTCCACTGCCACCAAGCTGAAAACAATCACAATACCAATGGTACCCTGGCGTACACTCACTTTATCCACCAGACGAATCACGGAACCGTGAAGCACATGTACAATAATCAAAGCATATATTCCCCAGGCCAGTGTACTTTCCGCGCAGATAATTCCTTTGTAATTAAAAGGTTTTTCATTGTAATCCCACCAGAAATCACCACAAAAACGAATCATAAGCTTCGCCACCAAATACTCAAAAACAGTAGCTGTCAGACAACCAAGTAAATAAATTACCAGGTAATTTCCGTAAAAAGGGGTAAACAGAATGAATGCTCCCAATGCACCGAATCCATAAATAGGGCAAAAGGGACCTTTTCCAAAGCCTCGGTTTACAATTTTCTTTTCACAAAACGACATATACACGGACTCTACAAACCATCCGATAATGCTGTATATCACAAATGCCGCCACAAAGTGATAGGCATCCATTCCCAGGAACAATTCTCTTGTCCACATCTCTCAAATCCTCATAACAAAAAGTTCCCGTTTTTCAGCGGGAACTTTTTTAACATTTTTAGTTATATTTACGTTTTCTTGCTGCTTCAGATTTCTTCTTACGCTTTACACTAGGCTTCTCGTAATGCTCACGCTTACGAATCTCCTGCTGAATACCAGCCTTTGCACAACTTCTCTTAAAGCGACGTAAAGCGCTATCCAAAGTCTCGTTCTCTTTTACGATTACGTTTGACATGTTTACACCCGACCTCCCTTCAGTCCCTCTAGTATCTTTGACTGATTGGGTTATTTTTTGCACTGTTTTTACAGCACACTATAGACATTATAGCACAAAAGTTCCCACTGTCAACAATATTTTAAAAATATTATTCTGCCCTATTTTAGAGCTGACCTTCCAGAACCTTAGCTGCTTCTTCAATTGCCGCAGGGATTCCTGCCGGATTCTTGCCGCCGGCCTGTGCCATATTGGGACGTCCACCGCCGCCACCGCCTACAAGTGCTGCAATTCCCTTAATCAGGTTGCCTGCATGTGCGCCTGCCTTTACAGCAGCATCGGTAGCCATTGCAATCATATTTACCTTTCCATCCGCAGAAGAAAGAAGGACCACAACGCCATCACCAAGCTTATCCTTCAACTGATCGCCCAGATCTCTAAGGCCATTCATATCCACGCCTTCTACGCTGGTCGCCAAAAGCTTCACGCCCTTAATTTCCTGCACCTGATTCATTACATCTCCAAGTGCATCCTTTGCAGCCTTTGCCTTTAAGGATTCCAACTCAGAATTCAAAGCCTTGATTTCAGCCATCATTGCCTTTACCTTATCGCCAAGCTGTGCAGGACTGATTTTTGCTACAGCGGCAGCATTATTTAACTGCTCTTCCAACTGCTTGTAATATGCAATTACATTTGCTCCGGTAATTGCCTCGATACGACGTACGCCTGCAGCAACACCACTCTCAGACAAAATCTTGAAATTCTGAATGTCTGCAGTATTCTTCACATGAGTACCACCACAGAATTCCTTGGAGAAATCACCAACGCTAACCACACGAACAGTTGTGCCGTATTTCTCTCCAAACAGTGCCATAGCACCGGTCTTCTTTGCTTCCTCGATGGTCATTACCTGGGTATTTACATCAATTGCTTCCGCAATCTTCTGATTTACAATTTCTTCTACCTTTGCAATTTCTTCTGCAGTCATGGCCTTGCCGTAGCTAAAGTCGAAACGGGTTCTCTGCGGATCCTGATAAGAACCCTGCTGATGAACACCTTCGCCAAGCACCTGCTGTAAAGCAGCCTGAAGTACATGAGTAGCAGTGTGATTTTTACATGTAGCCGCATGGTTTTTGGTACAAACCTTCATGGTTACGGTATCGCCAACCTTAACAGCCTTCTTTGCGGTACCCACATGTCCTACACGTCCGCCGGGAATCTTTACTGCTTCATCCACTACAAATGCCTTGTCTTCGCCCAAAAGAATGGAACCGCAGTCACCCTTCTGACCGCCCATGGTAGCATAGAAAGCGGTAACATCGGTAACTACGATGCCTTCTGCACCTTCCATAAGGGTATCCACCAGTTTTTCACCATCGGATAAAGCTACGATTTTGGCATCACAGATAAGCTTCTCATAACCCACATATTCGGTAACTACAGCCTCATCCAATGCATCAAACACACTGGCGGTAGACTTCTGAGAGAATGCCGCATTCTCACGTGCGAGTTCTTTTGCTTCCTCCATACATTTCTGGAATGCTTCTTCGTCTACCTTAAGGCCTTCCTCTTCTGCCATTTCTACCGTAAGCTCCAGAGGGAAACCAAATGTATCATAGAGTCGGAATGCGGACTTACCGTCAATTGCGGTAGCATTCTCACTCTTCTTAACTTCCAAAATCTTCTTGTATTCCTTCAAACCGTTTTCAATGGTAGCCTCGAAACGCTCGATTTCCTTCTCCAGTTCAGAAAGGATAAACTCCTTGTTCCGGGGAAGCAACGGATATGCCTCATTATAAATATCATCAATAAAGATACTTGCAATCTGCTTGTAATCGGCAATCTTTAATCCAAGCATACGTCCGTGTCTTACCGCACGACGAATCAGACGGCGAAGCACATATCCCGCACCGGTATTGGAAGGCAAAAGCTTTGCCTCATCACCGATTAACATAACTGCAGTTCTCATATGGTCTGCAATAATACGCATGGATCTGGTCTGCTTCTCATCTGCACCGTAAGTAGCGCCTGCCACCTTTTCGATGCATGCAATAATCGGAAGGAATAAGTCTGTCTTGTATACATCATCAATACCGTTTAAGAAAGCGAGATTTCTCTCAAGTCCCCATCCGGTATCTACGTTCTTCTTCTCCAAAGGAGTCAAATGGCCGTCCTGATGCTTCTCGTACTGCATAAATACATCATTACCAACCTCTGTGTACTTGCCGCAATGGCAACCGGGCTTACAGTCGGGACCACAGGGAGGAACATCCGCTACATAAAACATTTCAGAGTCAGGACCGCAGGGACCGTACTCCAATCCCCACCAGTTATCTTCTGCGGGAAGGAAGAATACGTTTTCCGGCTTAAATCCGGATTCAATACGATATTTTGCACCTTCCTCATCACGGGGTGCATTCTCATCTCCCTCAAAAACGGTAGCTGCCAAATGATCCTTATCGAACTGAAAAACCTCTGTTAACAGCTCGTAGCTCCACTGGCATCTTTCCTTTTTGAAATAATCACCAAGGCTCCAGGAACCCATCATTTCAAAGAAGCTCAAATGGCTCTTGTCACCGATTCCGTCAATATCATTGGTACGTACACAACCCTGTACATTACAAAGTCTGGTACCCATGGGATGTTTCTTACCCAGTAAGTAAGGCATAATCGGCTGCATACCTGCTACATTAAACATTGCGCCGGTAGAACCATCGGACACAAGCGAAACCGCTCCGCAATCCACATGACCTCTCTTTACATAAAAATCAACCCATTCTTTTCTTAACTCTTTTGAAGTAATCTTTCTCATGGTAAACTCCTAATTAAAAAGTAAACTTATCTGCGAAGTAAGCATCCAAATCAGCGATTGCCACACGCTCCTGCTCCATGGAATCACGGAAACGAACGGTTACGCAATTGTCTGTCTCGGAATCGAAATCATATGTAATGCAGAAAGGAGTACCGATTTCGTCCTGACGACGATATCTCTTACCGATATTTCCTCTGTCATCAAACTCGCAGTTGTATTTCTTGGAAAGCTGCATAAATACCTTTTCAGCACCCTCATTTAATTTCTTGGACAAGGGAAGCACACCAATCTTAACAGGTGCCAATGCAGGATGGAAACGAAGCACGGTACGTACATCACCCTCTCCCAACTCTTCCTCATCATAAGCTGCGCAAAGGAATGCAAGAACCACACGGTCTGCACCCAATGAAGGCTCTA
This sequence comes from Lachnospiraceae bacterium UBA1766, assembly GCA_002314715.1. GTDB lineage: Bacteria > Bacillota > Clostridia > Lachnospirales > Lachnospiraceae > Acetatifactor. The sequence goes on from DCGY01000002.1 coordinate 40,581, forward strand.
CTACGTAAGGAACATACTTCTCCTTCTTCTCATCATCAAAATAGGTCATGTCCTCACCGGAAGTATTTGCATGCTGGGTAAGATCGTAATCGGTACGGTCTGCAATACCCCAAAGCTCGCCCCAACCGAAGGGGAATAAGAACTCGATATCGGTAGTACCCTTGCTGTAGAAGCAAAGTTCCTCGGGAGAATGATCACGAAGTCTCATCTCGGTTTCTTTGATACCAAGGCTTAATAACCAGTCACGGCAGAAGCCTCTCCAGTACTGGAACCATTCCATATCGGTACCGGGCTCGCAGAAGAATTCCAATTCCATCTGCTCAAACTCTCTGGTACGGAAGGTGAAGTTACCGGGAGTAATCTCGTTACGGAAAGACTTACCGATCTGACCGATTCCGAAAGGAATCTTCTTACGGGAAGTTCTCTGTACATTCTTGAAGTTAACGAAAATACCCTGTGCGGTTTCGGGACGAAGATATACGGTATTCTTTGCATCCTCGGTTACACCCTGGAAAGTCTTAAACATCAGGTTAAACTGACGGATATCGGTAAAGTTATGCTTTCCGCAGGTAGGACAGGGAATATTCTTCTCTTCCACAAAGTTTTTCATCTGCTCCTGGCTCCAAGCATCAACGCTCTCGGTTAAGGTAATACCGTTTTCTGCACAGTAATCCTCAATCAATTTATCTGCACGGAAACGCTCATGACATTCCTTACAATCCATCAAAGGATCTGCGAAACCGCCAAGATGTCCGCTGGCTACCCAGGTCTGAGGATTCATGAGAATCGCACAATCCACACCTACGTTATAAGGGTTTTCCTGCACGAATTTCTGCCACCATGCTCTCTTTACATTGTTTTTCAGTTCTACACCTAAATTACCGTAGTCCCAAGTATTTGCAAGTCCACCGTAAATCTCAGAACCGGGATATACAAATCCTCTTGCCTTCGCCAGTGCTACGATCTTGTCCATTGTCTTTTCCATGTTGTGTATCCTTTCCTTGCCGACACCTATGTGCGGGTTATTTACTTATATGATTACGGAAGAAACATTTCTTCATTTTTCCGTAATTTGGCCAAAAAAGCCCCTAATGACTAACATTATAACGAACTTGCTTTAGAAATTCAACAGAGAGTTTCAAGGATTTCCAAGGATTTAAAGTTATGTCGCATAAAACGATTCCTGTACTCCTCCGCAACCTGAGTCAATTCTGCCAGCACCTCTTTCGTAACCGTGAAGGTGTACAGCTTCTCTATGGAGCTGTACTGTATGTAATTGATTGCATAAACCGTGGACTCCGCCAATGGGCGATCCGTTGGCACTCCGGGGAACTCACCGTTTATGACAATCGATTTCATTTCATAAATTCTTCGCACCAGACGATTGTCCAAAGCCGGTGCGCACAAGGCCCTTACCGACTGATACAAAAGCTTTAACATCTGACTTTCATCATTGTTTTCTCTGGTATAATAGTCGGCAATCTCCGCAAAATACAGTCCGTAGTAAGCACCTACGAAATCCTCCCGGAGGCCTTCGAAATAATTCAATATTTCTGCTTCCGAGATGGTATATGCATCCTTTCCCGGATATAGTTTAAAGGTTCCGAAGGAAAACGGATTGGTTGCCGCGGCCAGTCGATTGTTTGGCTTTCTGGCCCCTCTTGCGAACGCAGTAATCTTTCCTCTTTCCTTGGTTAAAATCAATACTCTTCGATCATACTCACCGACAACGGTTTGCTTGAGTATCATCCCTGTCACAAAAACGAAATCCTGCATCTTTTTTTTGCTTGTCTGCCTCTCTGCCTGCTTCCTTAGGGACCCCGGCGATTTTTCCCACTTGCCCGGTTCCCACGGAATTCTCCCTGCGGTACTTCAGATAATCATCCACCTTCCCGCTGCTTTCAAACTGCTTCCACTGATTTGAAATCTGCATACCAATCCTCGATTCTCCACTGTTCCCTGCTGTTGCTCAAGCGTTGATTCCCGTAGATTAGCATTTGCATTTTTCTGTAATCTATACAAAAAAGCGTTCTATTCGTCTTTCTTTCCCAAACTTAAATCCTTGGGGTTGTATCCAAAGTTCTTTAAAAGGAAATCGCTGTCTCTCCAGTCCTTTTTCACCTTTACCCAAAGTTTTAAATTCACCTGCATTTCCAGCATATCCTCAATATCTCTCCGGGCTTTGATACCGATGTTTTTCAGCATTGCTCCGCCCTTACCGATAATGATTCCCTTATGGGATTCTCTTTCACAGATAATGGTGGCTTCGATTTCACAAATAGAGCCCTTTTCCTTCATGGATTCAATACATACCGCAATACCATGGGGAATTTCCTCATCCAGGGACCGAAGTGCTTTTTCCCGAATCAGTTCAGCCACAATTTGTCGCATGGGCTGATCGGTCACCGTATCCTCATCGTAGAAGGGTTCTCCGTAAGGAAGGTATTTATATATGCAGCTCATCAGTTCATCCGTGTTGGTTCCCTTTAATGCAGAAACCGGTACCACCTCAGCAAAGTCCAATTCCTTTCGGTAAACATCGATAAATTTCAGAATTTCCTCTTTTTTCACCGTGTCCACCTTATTGATTACCAGGATAATAGGTGTCTTCGTCTTCTTTAACTGCTCGATAATATGTCTTTCCCCTGCCCCGATAAAAGTGGTGGGTTCCACCAGCCAGCATACCACATCCACTTCGTTTAGGGTATTGACCGCCACATTCACCATATAATCTCCCAGTTTATTCTTGGCCTTATGAATACCCGGGGTATCCAAAAACACCACCTGTCCTCTTTCATCGGTAAATACGGTCTGAATCCGATTTCGGGTGGTCTGGGGTTTATTGGAGGTAATGGCAATTTTTTGACGAATCAAATGATTCATCAAGGTGGATTTGCCTACATTGGGTCTGCCGATTAAAGTAACAAAGCCTGATTTTAATGCTGCATTTTCGCTCATAAAAGTTTTCCTCTTTTTGGTTTGAATAAAAAACTGCGTATATTATACCACAAAAGGACCCGTTTTTCAACGAGTCCTTCCATGCAAAATGCAATTCCATTCCATTCGTTTTTCGTAATTACTTCTTCTCCTCCGTACCCGCAGTCTCAACTGTCTGCCGGTTTGCAGGATTGTTATTTGCAACGTTCATGCCATTCATCTGTGCCGCGTAGGCTGCACGCTGCTCTTCATACTGCTTCTTTTTTGCTTCTTCTTTAGCTTTCTTTTTCTTAATGGATTTCTTGGTAACCAATACGATTACGCCAATCACAATTCCCCAGATTACCAAATAAGGAAGCTTCACAACAAACCATACAAAGAACTCTCTAAAGCTTATTCCAATGCTGGTCATACTGCTGGTAAAGCCTTTTGCGATTCTTTCCCAGGTAGTTTCCTCAATTACCACAACAGGAGTCAGTTCCTTCACTTCCTGTACGGTAAGGTTTACGGTGCTGTACTCTACCTGATCGTCAAAGGAGCGAAGCTGTCTTTCCATATTTTCAATCTGGTAACGAATGTTTGACAGACGTTCCTCCAGGGTGATAATGTCATCCAGATACTCTGCTCTGGATAATAGTTCCAACAGTCTCTCCTGTTCTACCTGAAGAGATTCTTTTTTGCTCTGTACATCAATGTAATTTAAAGTAACATTGGTTACAGACTCGCTCTTACGGGTAATATTGGATAATTCCGATACATTTCCCACAAATAAGCTTAACTTGCTCTGGGGAATTCTCACGGTAAGGGATGCGGAACGAGTATTAACCGTACCGGAGTAACGGCTTCCGTTATAGCTTTCCATCCGATCTATGTAACCGCCAAGCTCTGCGGCTTTTTCTTCAATGGCGGTCATCAGTTCGTTGAATTCCTTGGTTTCCACGTCCATGCTGACTGTTTTAATTAATTTCTGGTTGGATACCGACTTATCGGACAAATCAGTGGTACTGCCGGTGCTACTGCCGCTTGCGTTGTTTAAGAACACTTCTTGTGTTGTTTCATAAGAATCCGAGGTCATTGCGGATTCCGCGGCATAATAGGAATCCGCAAACTTTGCATTCGAGGATGCAACGGCCATATAGTTTGCAGTTTTCGATCCACAACCGGCCATTAACATTGTAGCCATTAATATTCCCGTGAGAACTACTTTCCTGTTCATTTTCTTTTTCATCTATTTTCCTCCCATTTCACATTCGCTTTTCCGTCTTCCGAATGTCATTTTTTCAGAGCACTTGAACCGCTCTTATCTATATAGACGAACAATTTTAGAAAAGGTTCTCCAAATTTTGGAATAATTGATTATTTTCTTTTAATTTTCCGGAATTACCGGTTGCACACAGACAATCATCCTCCATAAAAGCATCGATATACTTGCCCAAATTACGAATATCCGCCGGTGTGGTAGCCAACAGCTCATCACGGTCCTTTTGAAGCATTGCTTCGGTAACATGGGACAAATACATACTGCGGGCGAAGGAACCCTTGGCATAAGGTGTCATGGGAACATCCAAATCACTGACTGCGCCGATAATATACTGCGTCATGGTACGCTCGTCTGCCTCGAAGTTCTTCACATACTCTGCGGCCTTCTCAAATACTTCAATGGTTTTATCAAGATTCGGGTCACGGTAGGATACGAAATAACTTTCGCCGGTTCCGTTGAAACCACACATACATCCGTAAGCACCACCCTTAACACGGACATTTACCCAAAGATAATCATAACCCATCAGAACCTTCAGCGCCTTTAAGCTTCCCGTATAGGGCAGCCCCTTCTTTCGGTAGTTTCCGGCGCGGCAAACATACTGTACCTGGCTGGAGCTCATAAAGCCCTCGTTTTTCTTCACAGGGATTACGTCAAAGTGCTCCTTCTTTACCGGCTCTGTATGCAGTTTCTTGACAAAAGTCTTCATACAGTCCTCGATTACCGCAATCTGCTTTCTGTCACCGGTAAAGTCCACAGAGGTATTCTCTAAACGGAACAGCATCTTGGAAAGGGTTTGGAGTTTACATACCAAATCCTCTTTTTTCTCCTCGAAATGTTCCTCTAAATCACTCAGGGTTCTGTAATATCCAACTCCATAGAAATATTCCATGGCAGCTGCCGGTTTATTTCCGTAAGACAACGCTCTGGACATGGCTACGGAATGGCCGCCGGACAACATGGAGGCCTGGGTTCTGGATTTATTCTCCCGAAGGATTTCCAGCAAACGCTTGGTATCATCCAACTTACTGGTAAACAGGATTTCTTCCATCAGTTCAAATGCCTTGGGAAGATTTTGATCCAATACCTTGACCTTTATCTCCATACCGGCAAAGAACCGGTCCGGATTATCGTTCTGGCTGCAAACCCCAATGGCTGTGGTAATACCGCCGGTCACCAGATTGCTCTCATTAAAGAGTTCTCCGTAGGAATAATGCTCTGTATTCAAATCTCCGAGACATACCTTCAAAATTCCCAGGTAGGGATAATATTCCTCCGGAATCTGATCCAAATCAAATACCAGACGCAAATAACTGATACCATTGGTAAAGATATCATGGTATAACAGCAAACGATCCTGCACCTTTAACTCTTCGTTCAAAATCTTCGGTGCTTTCCTGCCCAAATCTTCTCTTTTCAAAAGGGGAATTCTGGCCAAATCCTCTGGTGAATCTTCTCTCTCCTGGAAGGCGTTCAGTTTTTCATAGGTTTCCTTAATTTCAGCAATCTGACCGTCGGAAAGGGAAGCTTTGATGTTTGCCATCTTCTCCTTCTGTTCCAGGTCCATCTGCTCCACCATACCGCACTTGGGAACCAGAACAACTTCTGATTTATGAGGATTTTGCAAGAGATACTTTTCCACCAGTTTCTCATAATAGTCGGTCTGTGTTTTTTCTTTCAAAATGCGGAAGGTATCATTTGCTTCAATATGCAAAAAGGGCTTGTTATCGTCATACAACCAGCTGTCCAGCATCTGGAGACCATACATAAGTCCCTTGGGATAAGAACCAAAGTCTGCCTCACGGTATTTAAATTCAAAATAATTGATAGCAGCCAGAATTGCTTTCTTATCAAAGCCCTCCTTTACCACCTTCTGCAGTACTTCCTGAATGGTATCCAGGAACTCCTGCTTTCTCTCCACGGAGGTATCCTTGGAAACAATACTGAAGTAGGGCTGCATAATTCCGTTGTCATAGTTGGAATAGATTTCTTTTCCGATACCTTTATCGGTAAGGGCCTGCTTAATAGGTGCTCCCGGTGCGGAACCAAGCACAAAATCCAATACCTGGAACGCAATATAAAGCTCTTTGTCCAAGGTGTCTTCAATACTGTAGTTTACGGATAAATACGCACTTTCTTCCTCGTTTTCTCCCTCATCTACCGGGTACTCACGAACCACCTTTACCGGCTCTGCAAAGGGTTTCTGCACATCAATATGGGAATCGATGGTAAGTGCATCAAATTTGGACAAATACTGCTCATCAATAAAGGTAAGCTTTTCCGCCATATCCATATCGCCATAAAGGTAAATATAACTGTTGGCGGGATGATAATATCTTCTGTGGAAATCCAGGAAAGCCTCATAAGTTAGGTCCGGGATATTTTTCGGGTCACCGCCGGATTCAAAGCCATACGTGGTATCCGGGTACAAAGAAGCCATAATCTCTCTGGCCAACACATCATCCGGAGAAGAAAAAGCGCCCTTCATTTCGTTATAAACCACACCGTTAAGACTTAACTCACCACTCTCTTCATCCAATTCATAATGCCAGCCTTCCTGACGGAAAATGGAAGGATTTGCATAAATATTCGGATAAAAAACCGCATCCAGATAAACATGCATTAAGTTTTGGAAATCCGTATCGTTTACACTTGCCACAGGATATACGGTCTTATCCGGGTATGTCATTGCATTCAAAAAAGTATTTAAGGAGCCCTTTACCAATTCCACAAATGGATCCTTAACAGGGAAATCCTTGGAACCGCAAAGCACGGAATGCTCCAGAATATGTGCCACGCCGGTAGAATCCTTGGGAGGCGTACGGAATCCGATATAAAACACCTTATTGTCGTCCTCATTGGAAATCAGGGCAATCTTCGCACCGGTTTTCTTGTGGCGCATAATATATCCCACACTGGCCAGATCCGCCATTTCTCTTTTCTCTACTACTTCATATGCCTGTAATTGTTCTACCTGCATTCTCAATCCTCCTAAATTAAAATGTCATTAATGCGAACTTGCTGGCAGAAAGCTCCTGCACCACCACTCCCAGCTTTTCTTTTTCTTCCAAAGGAATTTCCGCCAGTTCTTCCACCGACATCACCTTTGTCACATATTTACTGCTTACTACCTGGCCGTTTTTCTCTTTGGACTCTATGATATTAATCTTTACCTTTGCCTTAATTTGCTTGTAAATTTTACAAAGGAAACTCTTTCTGTCCAAATAATACAAATGGCTCTCCAGCGTATCCTCTCTGTCGGCCTCCGGCAAAATATAACGCTCCGTAATCAGCCGAAACTTAAAGGAAATCTCATCATTTTCCAAAATTTCATCCAGGGTATATTTACTGCCGATGTAGATATTTCCCACATCCTGCATGGTATATTTTCCGTCTTCATAAAAGGTTTTTTGCATCGTTCTTCTCACATTTTTGTTTTACTGGTATCCATCTTACCGCAGTGATTGAATACAGCACCGCAAACTCAATCCTCTTTGGTTTCGATATATTCAATATTGTTTCCGCTCATTCGAATTGCATCCAGTACCGCCTTCTCGCTGAAAGGTCCTTCCTGTACCAGTTCTTCCACAGTAACCTTTCGATGCAATTCTTCCGCCAGCTCCTTTGCCTTGTCGGAAATCTCGTTCACCTTATCCACCAGGCGCTGATCTGCCTTCTTAAAATCCATATTCTCCTGAATATGATTTTCCATGGCATCCATAATCATCTTCGCCAGCATTCCGTCCGCCTCAGAAGGCTTTTCCAGACTTCCCAGCATAGTAGCTCCGATGGCCAGTGCCACGTTACCCTCTCCGATTAAATCCTCCAGAAAAACGCCCTGTCCGGCATAGAGTTTTGCAATCTGGGGTACTTCTTTCAGATAAAGCTCTACCAACCGATTTTGGGAATCCAAATCTCCCGCCATTGCCGAAATGGTAATCGCCGCTTTTTCTCCGTCGGTCACGTCGCCGATTTCCTCGATTTCCTTCAAATATTCCGTCAGATAATCCATTTCCTTCTCGGAGATATAATCCTCCAAAGGCAAGGGTTCGCCAATACCGATTTTATGCTGAAGTAAATAATCATATACCATCTGAAGCTGTTCTCCGGAAAGCTCCAACTCCTCAAACAGTTCCCGGACCTGTTCTTCCCGAATACTGTTTCCCTGCTCCTTGGCAAGGGCCATGGTTTCCTCTAATTTCTTGGCAAACAATAACTCTCTTTTCAAAATACGCTTCCTCTCATTTCTTTATTTCACGTGTTCGTGGGTAAATAAATGCTCCTGACAATATTCATAATTGCCGTTGCACTTGGAGCAGAATCGAAACTCCAGGTTTTCATTGTCTGTTTCCGTCTGTCCGCAAATAGCACATTTATGTCTGGTGATGCGGGAAGTGGCCCGTACCTGTTGCTTAAACTGGGCTCTTCTTTTCACTTCCTTGGGACGAAGTCGGCTGATATTCTTGGTACTCAGATAGAATAACAGGAAATTAATCAAAGCAGCCGCAACCGCAAAACGTTCAAATATCACACCGGTAAACAAGGAATAGGTCAAAAGAATCAAATCCAGAATTCCCATCCATTTTACTTTTACAGGCACCACAAACATGAGAAGTACCTGCATATCCGGGTAACAAACCGCGAAAGCCAGAAAAATGGAAATATTGATATAATAGGTGCTGAAGTACTGCGATCCCCAAAGCATGGTTACCTGCATAGCATAAGTGTCGTAAGTACCGCCAAGTTTCTCCAGCGCATACAAAAGACCGTAACACAGGAAACTCATTACCACCGTCAGCAGGATACCGCCGATGATATAAACATTATACCGATAGGTTCCCAGGGTTCTCTCCATCAGCGTACCGATATTGTAATAAAAGAAAAGCATAATCAATGTAAACAAATTCAGATTATCCGGCGGTACGATAATCCAGGTCAGAATTCGCCACACATGTCCTCCAAAAAGAATCCGTTCCGGATCCAGTGTAAGATAGTACAGGAAATCCGCATTAATCACCTGCATGATATATCCAACCACATAACACATAATCAAAATCAGTGTCAGATTGGGAATGGCATATTTGCCGAACTTTTTTTCGAACTTACTCATACTGTCACCTCAAGGTTCTGCAGACCCTTCTGCAGTTAATCAGTTTATTGTATCATTTTGAAAAAAGGAAGTAAAGAAAGCCACGCAAATTTACGATTATTTCATATTTTCTTTCGAATTTGGATATGCTTTTGTTCATTGCATTTTATCCGTTTTTGTCGTATAATACCATAGTATGTCCATTTTAAGCATTAACATAAGAAACGAGAGGTTTTTATGAGTACAACAAATCAGACCGCTTACCTTGGCATTGATATCGGTTCCACAACCGTAAAAATTGCCATCTTAGACGAGCAACATAATATATTATTCTCCGATTACGAAAGACATTTTGCCAATATTCGCGAAACACTTTCCGGTCTTTTGCAAAAGGCCTATGCCCAGCTTGGCAATCTTTCTTTGCGCCCCATGATTACCGGTTCCGGCGGACTCACTTTGGCAAACCATTTAGGTGTTGCCTTTACACAGGAAGTAATTGCCGTAGCCACCTCCCTGAAGGAGCTTGCTCCCAAGACCGATGTAGCTATCGAACTTGGCGGTGAGGATGCGAAAATCATCTATTTTGAGGGTGGTAACGTTGAACAGCGTATGAATGGTATCTGTGCCGGTGGTACAGGTTCCTTTATCGACCAGATGGCTTCCCTGATTCAAACCGATGCCTCCGGCTTAAATGAGTACGCGAAGAATTATCAGTCTCTCTATACAATTGCAGCCCGTTGCGGTGTATTTGCCAAAACCGATATCCAGCCCTTGATTAACGAAGGTGCTACCAAAGAGGATTTGGCCGCTTCTATTTTCCAGGCTGTGGTAAACCAGACCATTTCCGGTCTTGCCTGCGGTAAACCCATTCGCGGTCACGTAGCCTTTCTGGGTGGTCCCCTTCATTTCCTGGATCAGCTTAAGGCTGCCTTTATCCGAACTCTGAAATTAGACGAAGAACATATTATCGATACCGATAACTCACACCTATTTGCAGCGATCGGTTCCGCTTTGAATGCAAAAAATGCAAATATTGTAACCCTGGAGGATATGGTAAACAAGCTCTCCGGCGAAATCCATATGGAATTCGAGGTAGAACGTATGGAGCCCCTCTTTGCTTCCGACCAGGAGTATGATGCCTTCAAAAAGCGCCATGAAATCCACCATGTACAGACCAAGAAGCTTTCCGAGTACCATGGAAATGCCTTCCTGGGCATTGACTCCGGCTCTACCACCACCAAGATTGCCCTGGTGGGGGAAGACGGTTCCCTGCTGTACTCCTTCTATTCCAACAACGGCGGAAGCCCCTTAAAGACTGCCATCGGTTCCTTAAAAGAAATCTATCAGTCCATGCCGGAGGATGTAAAAATTGTTCGCTCCTGCTCTACCGGATACGGTGAAGCTTTGATGAAAGCAGCCTTTCTGCTGGATGACGGCGAGGTAGAAACCGTTGCCCACTACTATGCCGCTGCCTTCTTTAATCCCAAGGTAGACTGTATCCTGGATATCGGTGGTCAGGATATGAAATGTATTAAGATTAAAAACCAGACCGTAGACAGCGTTCAGTTAAACGAAGCCTGCTCTTCCGGTTGCGGTTCCTTTATTGAAACCTTTGCCAAATCCTTAAACTACAGCGTGCAGGATTTCGCCAAGTCGGCTCTTTTTGCGAAGCATCCCATTGATTTGGGTACCAGATGTACCGTATTTATGAACTCCAAGGTAAAGCAGGCGCAGAAGGAAGGCGCCAGTGTTGCCGATATTTCCGCCGGCCTTGCTTATTCCGTTATCAAAAATGCCTTATTTAAGGTTATTAAGGTTTCCGATGCCTCTGAGCTTGGTTCGCAGATCGTGGTACAGGGTGGTACCTTCTACAACGATGCCGTTCTTCGAAGCTTTGAAAAAATTGCAAATTGTGAAGCCATTCGTCCCGATATTGCAGGTATTATGGGTGCCTTCGGTGCCGCTTTGGTCGCAAGAGAACGCTTCCAATGCGGATATGAAACCAAGATGCTTTCCTACGATGACATTTGTTCGCTCTCCTTTGAAACCTCTATGGCAAAGTGTAAGGGTTGTACCAACAACTGTCGTCTTACCATCAATCGTTTCTCCGGCGGTCGTCAGTTCGTATCCGGCAATCGTTGCGAGCGCGGTATCGGCGGACAAAAAAATGCAAACAATGTACCAAATCTTTTTGAATATAAATTAAATCGACTCTTTGGATATACCGCCCTTTCCGATGAGGAGGCAACCCGCGGTACCGTAGGTATTCCCAGAGTATTAAACATGTATGAAAACTATCCTTTCTGGCATGTATTCTTTACCAAGCTTGGATATAAGGTGGTTCTTTCCCCCAATTCCAACCGTAAGATTTATGAAATGGGTATTGAATCCATCCCCAGCGAGTCCGAATGTTATCCGGCAAAACTGGCGCATGGACATGTGTCCTGGTTGATCAAGCAGAATGTGGACTTCATCTTCTACCCTGCTTTATTCTACGAGCGAAACGAGTTTGCGGAATCCAACAATCACTACAACTGCCCGATTGTTACCTCTTATTCCGAAAACATTAAAAACAATGTGGAAGAAATCAGCTCCGGCCAGGTAGCTTTTCGCAATCCCTTTATGTCCTTCCTGAATGTAGACACAATTTCCCAATCTCTGGTCAAGGAATTTAAAGAGCTTCCTGCCGAGGAAGTAAAGGCAGCCTGCGCAGAAGCCTTTGAGGAATTAAACAAAGTACGTATGGATATGATGAAGAAAGGCGAGGAGGTTCTGCAATACTTAAAGGACAATAACAAACGCGGTATTGTTTTGGCCGGCAGACCTTATCATATCGATCCGGAAATCAACCATGGTATTCCGGAACTGATTACCTCCTTCGACATCGCCGTATTGACAGAGGATTCTATCTCCCATTTGGCAAAACCGGAACGTCCTTTGATTGTATCCGACCAGTGGATGTATCATTCCCGTCTCTATGCTGCGGCAAGCTATGTGAAGACAGTTGACAACCTGGATTTAATTCAGTTAAATTCCTTTGGCTGCGGTTTGGATGCCGTAACCACCGATCAGGTAAATGATATTTTATCCGGCTCCGAAAAGATTTATACCTGTCTGAAAATCGATGAGGTAAACAATCTGGGAGCTGCCCGTATTCGTATTCGTTCTCTTCTGTCTGCCATCGCAGTCAGAGAAAGACAGAACAAACAGCGTACCCTTCACAGCGCTGCAATTAAGAAGGTTGTATTTACCGAGGAAATGCGCAAGGACTACACCATTTTATGTCCTCAGATGTCCCCCATTCATTTCGACATTATGCAGCCCGCCATGCGCTCCATCGGCTACAATTTCGAAGTACTGAATAATGATAACAAACACTCTGTGGATGTAGGTCTGAAATACGTGAATAATGATGCCTGCTATCCTTCCCTTTTGGTAGTCGGTCAGTTAATGGAGGCTCTTTTATCCGGCAAGTATGACTTAAACAAAACCGCTTTACTGATTACCCAGACCGGTGGTGGCTGTCGTGCTACCAATTACATCGGTTTTATCCGCCGTGCGCTTACAAAAGCCGGCCTGGAGCATGTTCCGGTAATTTCCTTAAATCTTGGTGGTATCGAGACCAATCCCGGCTTCCCCATCAATAAGGATATGTTGATTCGAATCGGTTTATCCGCAGCCTTCGGTGATGTATTCATGCGTTGTGTATACCGTATGCGTCCTTATGAAGCAACCCCCGGAAGTGTCAATGCCCTGCATCAGAAATGGTTAAAGATTGTACAGGATTATGTATCCGGTAAACATATTAATCTTTTGAAATACAACAGCATGGTTCGTCAAATTATCCGTGAATTTGATGCCATTCCTCTTTTGGACATTCAAAAGCCCCGTGTGGGTATTGTAGGCGAGATTCTCGTAAAGTTCTCTCCTGCCGGCAACAATCACCTGGTAGAACTGTTGGAACAGGAAGGCGCTGAGGCGGTCGTTCCCGATTTGATTGACTTTATGCTTTACTGCTTCTACAACCAGATTTATAAAGCAGAAGAACTGGGTACCAGCAAGAAGGCTGCCCGTGTTTCCGCTTTCGGAATCTGGGCCATCGAGCATATTTTACGCGGTGCCTCCAACAAAGAATTCAAACGCAGCAAACACTTTGTTCCCACCACTCCCATTCGTGAAATCGCTGAGTTTGCCAAGCCCATTGTAAGCATTGGTAATCAGACCGGTGAGGGCTGGTTCTTAACCGGTGAAATGGTGGAACTGATTCATGACGGGGTGCCCAATATTGTATGTACACAGCCCTTCGGCTGTCTACCCAATCATGTGGTTGGTAAGGGCGTCATCAAGGCCCTTCGAAAGGCTTATCCTTCCTCCAACATCGTGGCAATCGATTACGATCCCGGTGCCAGCGAGGTAAACCAGCTGAATCGTATCAAACTGATGCTCTCCACGGCAAATACCAACCTGAAGAAATAAAACCCTTTATAACATAAAGAACGACGCCTATTACTCCATTGAGCCATAGGCGTCGTTCTTTTTTACTTATAAATAACCAAACGATTTATTCATACCGCAATGCTTCGATAGGGTCCATTTTTGCGGCTTTGTTTGCAGGATAATAGCCAAAGAATACTCCGATGGCCATAGAGAACAAAAGGGAACCGATGATACTTTTCACCGAAGGCTGTCCCATGGTCTTTAAATAGGCCTTTACCACCAGCGATCCTCCTATCACTCCAAGCAACATACCGATCATACCGCCAATCAGACAGATGATAATCGCCTCAATGATAAACTGCATACGAATGGAACGATTGGTGGCTCCCAATGCCTTACGGGTACCGATTTCTCGGGTTCTTTCCGTAATGGATACCAGCATAATATTCATAACACCGATACCGCCTACCAGAAGCGCAATTCCGGCGATAACGGAAATCGCTGCCGTCAGACTTCCCATCATGGTACTCATACTCTCCACCATTTTCGCCATACTGAATGCTTCAACGGTAAAGAATTGATTCTGTCGATAATATCCGGAAAAGAAGTTCTGGGTAGTCTTTAAGAACGCTTCGTTGTCCACATCGGATTCCGTGATTACCTGAAAAGTTGCAAAGTTATATCGATGCTCCAATCCCATAGAAGTGGGAAGGGGCACATACACATCCGTGGAGGAAGAACCATACCCACCAATCAAAAATGAAGATTCCACGTATTTATACACGCCTACCACGATAAGTTCCGTGATAGCATCTTCCACCTCCATGCTGACTTCCTTTCCGATTACATTCTCACTGTCGTCCGGAAACAACTTTTCGGCGGCACGGTCCGAAATAATACATACCTTTTTTTCTCCATCAATTTCCCGATTCGTAAAGAAACGACCGGAAATCAATTCCGTATTGTTTGCAATCAAATAACCAAGAGAAATACCCATGGCACTTACATTTGCCGTACGATTTCCAACCACCAGACTTCCGCTTCCCAGGTTATTATAAAGACTGATTGCCCGTATGGAATCCTGATAGGTCGTATAATATTCCCGAATCATTTCCTCTGTAATCAGATCATCCTGGGAAAAACTTCTGGTTTCTTCCGCATTTTTGAAGATTAATCCATCCTCTGTTTTTTCGTCCTCCACATCCTTTCTGGATATATAGACGTCAATATTGTTTGCTCCCATATTGGACATTTCCCCTGCCATCATGGTCGTAAGGGAATTACCCACAGTCATAATGGCGATTACGGAAGCAATACCGATTATAATACCCAACATCGTCAGTAAAGAACGCATCTTATTGGACTTAATGGCAGAAAGGGCGAGTCGTATATTTTCCAACAGTAACATTACATCGCCACCTCCTTTTCCCGAAAGGCTTTTCCTGGGCGTTCACCGATAATTTCTCCATCCTTCAGTGTAATGACACGCTCCGTCTCCTCTGCCAACTCCGGAGAATGGGTGATGAGAACGATGGTCTTTCCCTGTTCCTCATGGAGTTTATGAAACAAATCCATTACCATTCGTCCGGTCACCGAATCCAATGCACCGGTAGGCTCATCCGCCAGAATAATCGCAGGCCCACATGCCATGGCTCTGGCTATGGCTACACGTTGCTTCTGTCCACCGGACAATTCCTCCGGCAAATGGCGCATACGATCTCCCATGCCTACCAATTCCAATAATTCCTTTGCCCGTTCGGTACGTTTTTTGCCGTACACACCGGCATAAAGAAGGGGCATTTCCACATTCTTTAAGGCATTGGTCTTGGCTATCAGATTATAGGTTTGGAATACAAAACCGATTTTTTTGTTGCGAATACCGGAAAGCTCCGCATCCTTTGCCGCTGTAATATTTACATCGTCCAGATAATAGCTTCCGGAGGTTGGACGATCCAACGATCCGATAATATTCATCAACGTAGATTTACCGGAACCGGAGGCACCTACAATCGCCACAAATTCGCCTTCATAAACCTCTAAATCAATCCCTTTTAACACAGTCAATTCATTGGGCGTCCCGATATAAAATTTCTTTACAATACCCTTCAGATCGATAATACGGCGTCTTTCCGGGCTGTTCCCATTAGAAGCCATACATTCCACCCTCACCATAAAGCATTTCCATCAAATCAGACATACCGGAATCACTCTTGGGAATCAGAACCTGATCTCCCTGCTTCAAATCTCCGGATGTAATCTGAATATAATAATTGCTTTCCAAACCGGTTTCGACTTTTACCTTTCTGGTAATGTCCTTGCCTGTCTCATCCTTGCCACCGGTAGCAACTTCCACGTATTTGCTACCGTCTTCTTCTGTTCCAACCGAGTCAAAAGGAACGGTCAGCGTATCCACTGCCTCCGTTTCGATAATACTTAATTTCGCGGTCATATCCAAACGAATTTTGTCACTGGGTGTATCCAGAGAAACCAGAACCTTATAGGACACGGAACCCATTCCCTGAGCAGCATGAGAGGCCACATAGGTAACGGTTCCCTGAAGCTGTTCTTCACCGGTGCCGTTGGTCTTGATTGCAACATTTTGTCCGACTTTTACTCTTCCGATTTCATATTCATCAATATATGCACATACCTGATACGCGCTCAAATCCTCAATGGTTGCAATCGGTGCCCCTGCGTAAAGGTCTCCCTCCTTTACATGGATACCGGTTACTGTTCCGTCAAAGGGTGCCACCACCGTACAAGCTGCAATCTGCTTCTCATACTGCTCAACCTGCTGATTTACATTGAATAAAGAGTTCTCCGTATTCAGGTTGGTGCTGGTCAAAGAATCCTTTGCAGACAAAATGGAATTCTCATAATTTCTGGCAGTATCCTCGCTGTTTTGCACAATCTGCTCATAAGTGCTTCTTGCTGCCTTTAAAGAAGAATCCACA
Source organism: Lachnospiraceae bacterium UBA1766 (assembly GCA_002314715.1). GTDB lineage: Bacteria > Bacillota > Clostridia > Lachnospirales > Lachnospiraceae > Acetatifactor. Next base: position 57,259 of record DCGY01000002.1, read on the forward strand.
TACTGATTGTAAGCATCTCCTGCGGCCTGCTCCGCCGTACTTGCGGCGGTACATGCTTCCCCCAATCCGATAGCCTGCTGTTGAAAGCCTTCCAAGGCTGCCTGATGCTGTTGAAAAGACTCCTGCATTGCCAAAAGCTCTTCACTTTGGGGATCGCCGGACCAGTTCATAATTGCCACAAACAATTCCTGAACCTTCTGGTCATACGCTGTAATATTGGCATTGTTTTGGTTTTTCTTGTTCGTCAAATCTTCCCGTTTGCTTTTTGCATCCTTATAGGTCTGCAGCAAAGTGTCTGCCTGCTTTTGTGCCTTATCCAGACTCTCCTTGGCATCCGCAATCTGTACCTGAAAACGCTGTGCGGAACGCTCTTTCTCCGCAAGCAGGTTTTCCAGCTGACGATTTGCTGAGCTTAAACTGATGTTATTTCCGGTAGTGGTGGCGGTCAAACTGCTCTTTGCATTCTTCAGGTATTCCAACAGGCCGGTATCGTCCAAAACGCAGATTACATCGCCTTTCTTTACCGCATCGCCTTCCTTTACCTTCACCTCCAGAACCTTTACTCCGTTTACCTCCGGGGAAACAGAAGCTACGTTAACACTTTCTATGGTTCCCGTAGTTGCCACCACGCTTCGAATCGTACGATAATCAGCCTCCCCCAATTCAGACTGATTCATGGCCTGCAACATCTTATTGGCGGCCTTTTCCGACTGTTTTACCAAGAATATAATCCCCAAAACAAGAATCAGTAAAACAATCAAAAAAATCGATAACTTTTTGTGTCTCTTAAAAAATTTCATTTTCATCCCTCTTTCAAATTCCCCGAATTCTTTTTCCAAAAAATCGGAGAAACAGCTCAAAAAATGAGCCACTTCTCCGATTTCATTGGTCCATTTTATTTATCAATTCTGTGACAAAGCCACCATATCCAGAATTTTCCATGCCCCGTCTATTTTACCGTAATAATATCTGGTATGGGTTACATCTGTACGGTACTGTTTGTTTCTGGACAGATACATCTGCTTATTGAAGAACACTTCACAAGAAAACAAATTATCCGAATATTCAATATAGTTGGAAACCTCTTTGTCCAAAAATTCCGGTGTGTTGTGGGCACTGTACATCCACATGTCTTCTCTTCTGTATTTATCTGCAAGCTCCAGATAATAAGAATCCTTCGGGAACATGTCCGCAATGGGTGCAACACTGTTTCGACAACCTTCCAGGTCCTTGGAGAAGAAATTGGAATAACGAATAGCATTGTCCATTACCATTTTTTCCAAAGAAGCATCCATCTGGGATACCGGGAATTCCTCCACAGAAGCACTGGTTACCAGCCCTTCCGTTTTCACCTCTGCATAGTCAACGGTTTCTCCCTTTTGATTACAAATCTTTACCTCCGGATCATTCAAAAGTCCTTTCACCTGATAGGATACCAAGGTAGGACATTCCACATAATCCTTTACATAGCGAAACTGCTCCATCTCCTCCGCATCGCCGATTCGGGAGCTATCGTTTAACTCCACACCATTTACATATACCTTATAAGCATTGGGAACCTTCACCGTGACAGACTTTTCGCCGGTTTCATAAATCGCCTTGGTATCTGCCACCTCCCAGGTGCTTAAGGACAAAATCAACATCAACGGTTCCTTGGATGTCTCACGAAGTTCTACCGTACCAAACAAATCCTGATCCGCATACATCCTGTATAAGGGCTTTTCTGCCAGAGTGGTCGTATCCTTCTGATATGTAATCTCCTTGCCTTCTATACGCGCTTTATATGCCTTCTTGTATACATCTGCGGCTTCGTATGGACTGTTCTGACCTTCCACACTGAAATACTCATCCAAATAGCCATTTTGCACCGCTTGAATAATCATTTCTACTTTACGTTCCGGCTGGGAATTCTCATAAATTACCAAACACTCTTTTACCTTTTTTACCACCAAAACCCAAAACAGGATCATACAGAGGATAAATAAGAAGTAAAACACCCAGAACAGGGGAAATCCCTTCTTCTTTGTTTTCGTCATTGAATGCCTCCAAATTCTATCAACCAATCTTCATCAATCGCGTTTCTCCACTACAAACGCTGTAGGAAGTCTCCAGGAAGAAGTTGCATAATACAAGGTTACACTGGTCATTTCATATGCGCCGTCATAGTACATGGCAGAAGAACTACCACCATCCAGATTTCCGGCATTGACTGCACCATAATCCTGCATAATTGCAATCAAATCTGCAGCAGTTGCTCCCAAATGACCGGAAGCTCCTCGTCCGTCGGTAACCAGCATCAAAACAGTACCGTCTGCTCTCTGTCCGATAACGGTTCTGGGATTTGCGCCGCTTCCGTTACCACTGATTTCTCTGGCCTCTCCGTTAATAATCAATTTCACAAAATGGTTGCTGTCTCCGCTATCTACATCCTTAAAGCTTACCGCATCGCGAATCTGAAGCTCCTCAACCATTTCCTGCACCTTGGATGCCGTCATATTTCCGATGGTACGGATTACCAAAATATCATCCTTGGTAAAGCCCACCATAACATCACCATACTGGGGAACATTGTATAAAATCTTACCGTCACTGACTACAAGACCTTTGGGCATACCACCCCAGTTACCCTCGGAATAGTATTCACCGCCGTTAATACCTGCCAGACAATCTGCATTGGTTACCAATTCTTCCAAGGTCTGACCATTCTTGCTGTGATTGGTATCTGACCAGGGGTAAATGGTAGCAAGCTTTACTCTGGAGGGGTCATTGATAATCATCATTTTGGCATAGAAGGAACGGCCGGAAATCTCCTCGATCGTGATTGCATCCCGGTCAAAACTTTCCTGATTTTCTCCGTTTTCTCCCGTGGTATCCTCTCCCGGCTTCTGAATGTTTATCAATCCCATATCAACTTCCTGGGTCTGCTCTGCCATACCGTTTCTGCCGGTAATCGCCAGTATTTCTTCTTCACTGAAATACCAGGAAGCCAAAAACTTCATTTGTCCCGTTTCCAAAATAGTAGATACAAATAAATCTCTCGCTGCCAGGGACGGACCATGGCAAATGGAATAAAGTGTTATGTACGCACCTGCAAAGGTAACTACCAAAAAGGTAACCAATACCAGCAGGATACGAAGCAATACTTTTTTAACTGTTTTTTTCTTCATGTCTGCTCCAATTTTTTCTTGTGTAACTAACAACATCGACAATATATTATAATCTCTTGCCCATGTTTTGTCAAATCCCGCCAACCAAACGTCACGAATGTTTAACGTGACGTTTCTCGCAGCGAAGCTGGGTTGGC
>DCGY01000002.1:60661-75955 GCA_002314715.1 Lachnospiraceae bacterium UBA1766
CTCGCAGCGAAGCTGGGTTGGCTCTGCCCATTTACCTTTCAAAGGCTTTTCTTCCGGGATACACCGCTTCTCTTCCCAATTCTTCTTCAATCTGCAACAAACGGTTATACTTCGCCACTCGTTCCGTACGGCAGGGTGCCCCCGTTTTGATCTGTCCGCAATTGGTGGCCACCGCCAAATCCGCAATGGTGGTATCCTCAGTCTCCCCGGAACGATGACTGATAATCGCCTGAAATCCGTAACGTTTTGCCATACGAATTGCCTCCAGGGTCTCCGTTAGGGTGCCGATTTGATTTAACTTAATCAATATAGCATTTCCGCACTCCTGATGAATTCCCTGATTCAGTCGCTTGGTATTTGTTACGAACAAATCGTCCCCCACCAACTGGACTTTGGAGCCTAACGCCTTGGTAATTTCTCTCCACCCTTCCCAGTCCTCCTGATCCAAGGGATCCTCAATCGATATCAAAGGATAATCCTCCACCAAGGCCGCGTAGTAAGCAATCATTTCCTTTGTGTTTCGCTCCTGTCCACCGGCCTTTTTGAACTGATACGTTCTTTTTTCTTCACTGTACAGTTCAGACGCTGCCGCATCCATAGCATAGCAAATGTCTTTTCCCGGCTCATAGCCTGCCTGTCGAACCGCCTTGTCCATAAAATCAAAGGCCTCTCTTGCATCCCGTATTTCCGGAGCAAAACCGCCCTCATCCCCCACCGCCGTATTCAGCTTATTCTCCGTCAATACTCTCCGGAGGCAATGATAAACCTCCGTGCCCATGCGAAGCGCTTCCTTAAAACAACATGCTCCCACCGGAACAATCATAAATTCCTGAAAATCCAACTGATTTTGAGCATGGGCGCCTCCGTTTAATATATTCATCATCGGAACCGGCATGGTACAAGCAGTGGTGCCGCCCAAATAGCGGTAAAAGGGAATATGCAAAGCCTGCGCCGCTCCTCTGGCCACCCCCAGGGATACAGACAAAATCGCATTTGCCCCAATCTCTGCCTTGTTGGTGGTTCCATCCTTTGCAATCATCAGCTCATCAATCTTATATTGGCACATGGCATTCTGTCCCCGAAGCAGGTTATCTATGGTCAGATTCACCTGATTGACTGCCTTTTGAACACCTTTTCCCTGATATCTGTCTTCTTTATCCCGTAGCTCCACAGCCTCGAATTTTCCAGTACTGGCACCTGAGGGGACCATTCCTTCTGCCGTAATAAAGCGCCTGTTTCCATGATCTTTTATCATTACTTGTGTTGCTACGGTTGGATTTCCTCTGGAATCCAAAATTTCCCTTGCATGAATCCCTACTATTTCCAAATATCCATCCATAAAAAAACCTCCTGTAAACACTGATAATTTCAGTATTCCACAGGAGGTATTTCTTATACCGTTTTTTATGAAAAGCCAATAAGGACATATCTGCAGGTCAAAAACACCGTTCCCTAAACCAGGGCTTCCATACCGATTTTCTGAGGCTTTAAACCACAGCTTTCGTAAAACTTTTGGGCAGTGGGGTTTAAGGACCACACATTTAGCGTAACGTTGTAGCAGCCGCTTTCTCTGGCGAAGGCAACCACTCCATTATAAATAAAATGCCCTACTCCCTGTCCTCTCAGATGCTCAAATACACATAAATCATCGATGTACAAGGTTTTAATATCTGTCAAAATATGATTATTCAATTCCTGCTTAAACACACAAAAGGCATATCCCAGGACCTCATCTGCTTCATCCACTGCCACCAGAATCGGTGTTTTGGGATTTTCCATTATTTCCAATATTTCCGGGTCCGTATACTTGCGACCTTCCTTAAAAAGATCCGGTCTGCCCAGATGATGTACCATACCCACCTGATACAGTAACCGGACAATCTTCTCTAAATCCTTTGGCTTTGCGTGACGAATCTGCATTTTAATCCTTTCCCAAAACAAATACACCCCCAGAGCCAGATGCCCCGGGGATGCAATATGTCATTGATTTTTATTTTTTAATCAACAAGCTCTTTCCGGTCATCTCTACCGGCTGTTCCTTACCCATAATCTGAATCAGGGTAGGAATAATATCCGCAAGGCATCCGCCCTCTCTCAAGGTATAAGCCTCATCGTAATTTACAAGGATAAAAGGAACCGGATTGGTGGTATGGGCGGTAAAAGGTTCACCGGTCTCATAATCTACCATCATCTCGCAGTTTCCGTGGTCTGCACAGATAAACATTGCTCCGTCAACTTCCTTCAATGCTTCTACGGCCTTGCCTACACACTCATCCACTGCTTCTACAGCCTTTACTGCAGCATCAATCACACCGGTATGTCCAACCATATCCGGATTTGCAAAGTTAATAACGATTACATCATACTTATCGCTCTTAATTGCTGCGGTCAATTTATCACAAACTTCGTAAGCACTCATTTCAGGCTTTAAATCATAGGTAGCAACCTTGGGAGAATTTACCAAAATTCTGTCCTCTCCTTCGTTGGGCTGCTCCACACCACCGTTAAAGAAGAAGGTTACATGTGCATATTTCTCGGTCTCAGCGATACGAGCCTGGGTAAGCTTGTTTGCAGCAAGCCACTCACCGAATGTATTGGTAACAGCAATCTTGTGGAATGCAACTTCTTTATTGGGAATGGTAGGATCGTAATCAGAGAATGCCACAAAGGTAATATCCTTTCTTGCGCCTCTGTCGAAGCCCTTGAAATCATCATCACAGAATGCTCTGGTGATTTCTCTTGCACGGTCAGGACGGAAGTTGAAGAATACAACGCTGTCCTTGTCCTGTACGGTTGCAACAGCTTTACCGTCTTCCACTGCTACGGTAGGCTTTACAAACTCATCGGTCTCATTCTTATCGTAAGAATTCTGGATACCGCAAATTCCGCAAGCTGCGGTTAAGCCTTCGCCCTTGGTCATTGCATCGTATGCAAGCTTTACACGATCCCAGTTATTGTCTCGATCCATAGCATAATAACGTCCCATTACGGAAGCGATCTTACCTACACCGATTTCATTCATCTTATCACGAAGAGCCTCTGCATAACCCTTACCGCTGGCAGGAGGAGTATCACGACCGTCAAGGAAGCAATGTACATAAACCTTCTCAAGTCCGTTTCTCTTCGCCAACTCTAAAAGTCCGTATAAGTGTGTATTGTGACTGTGTACACCACCATCGGATAAAAGACCCATGAAATGAAGGGCACTGTTATTCTTCTTGCAATTTTCGATTGCAGTCAACAAGGCAGGATTCTCAAAGAAAGTACCATCCTGAATTTCCTTGGTAATTCTGGTAAGCTCCTGATATACGATGCGGCCTGCACCCATATTCAAGTGACCTACTTCGGAGTTACCCATCTGTCCGTCCGGAAGGCCTACAGACATTCCGCTGGCATAACCCTTTACAAAAGGACATTCCTTCATCAGCTTGTCCATTACAGGTGTATTGGCAATTGCTACGGCATTTGCTTCTTTCTTCTCATTTAAGCCGTAACCGTCTAAAATCATAAGTACTACTGGTTTCTTACTCATCATTTCCTCCATTCTATTTTAAAACATTTTTATTTCAATTTTCTCAGCTATATATTATACACAAAAAAGAGAAACCTTGCAAGTGGCTGAGCCCTTAGGATTCGCAAGAATATTGAATAATTGCCACCAGTTCTCCCTCTTCTACGGAAACCGTGGCGGTTTCTCCGATAAACTCATTACTGATACCAATGGGAAAATCATTGGTAATCGTCGCATTCTCCAGATTATATTTCATTCCGGAAATATTCACGCCCTTTGCCTCTTTCCCCAGGGAAAACAGGGAAAGATAGCCCTCCAAATCCTTCTGCAGGGTCACACTTTCGTTTTGAAGCACCATAATCATTTCCCCTCCGCCTACCAGAAAGCCGGTGGCTCCATGGTTTTTCAAATACAAAAGTGCCTGCACATTTGCGAAGCTGTGATCAAAGCGACCACCCATTCCGGCATAAATACGAAATTCGGTATAGCCCAGCTTCAATGCATACTTTATGGCATACATCATATCCGTATCATCTTTTTCTCTGGGCAACTGAATAACCCGCTCCGGAATTGTTTGCTTTAGGATTTCAATTGCCTGCTTTTCCTTCTCTCCCACCGAATCGAAATCACCCAGAATCAGATCCGGCTCTACTTCTAAAATACCGCAATAAGCCAGTCCGCCGTCTACCGCAATAACGAAATCATCTTCCTTCACCGTAATTTCGCCTACAGTCAAATCACCTGCCGCTATCAGAATACATCTTCCCATGTAGAATGCCTCATTTCTTTCTTTCTGTTGGTATTATGCCACAGAATGTAAGGGAATACAACAAAAAACGGCCGATACCTTATGGTACCGACCGCCTTTTGATTTCACTTTTTTTGAATTCTGTTACAGAATGAATTTACATATTTGCGTTAATGTACATCTTTACACGACTCTGAATAATTCGGCATACCTCTTCGGAGCTCTTCTGTCCGGTAAAGAATGCCTTGGATTCTTCTGTAATAATATCCATAACATCCTCGTTACTGAAAGCAACTGTTTTTGCAGAATAAATCACATCCAAAACCGTATCAAGCTGCGCCTGGGTAAGAGGCTTTACGGGAATTTCCTCTCCGCCCATGTAGTAGGTTTCATCCCACTCAGCATACTGCTTATTGCCGTTTTCATCATACCAGTAATATTTACCGGTAGCATCCTTACTGAACTCTTCAAATACACTCTTCATAACCGGCAAAGCACTGCGATTCTTCATAATGTTTCTCTGGGTTTCCTCGGTAAAGAGCTGACGAACGTACTCCCATGCGCCGTCCAGATTTGCAGATTTTGCATAAATTGCATAACCATCATCGTAAGAATTGATTACCGCTCTGCTTCCGCTTTCATTAGGGAAACCAACAAAGGAAATATCCTCTCCGAAGGTAGCGGAATAAAGAGATCTTAAATTATTGAAATCACTGAGATAAACATTATTGAAAATTACTTTTCCGGTTCTGTACTGTGTCTCATACTGTGTCCAGTACTCCTCGTTCCACTCAATATCATCGTAATTAATTTCTTCCGGATAAGTTCTTGCCATCTCCAAAACCTCCTGGAAATAGCCGGTATCAAACTTACAGGTGCCGTCAGCGGTATTTACCAACTCATTGCCTGCGTAATTCATAACCATATAAAGGAAACTGCTTCTGGTCATATCTCCGTAAAGAGTTGATTCCTCCGGAATGGAATTTTTCAGTTGCTTCAAATCAGCCATGGAAATGGTGGTCTTATTACCCAAAACAGAGGTTTTTCCTGCATAAGAGCTTACGGAAAAACTGGGATGTGCAACATACATTTTACCATCTACGCGGAAAGCATCAAACACATTCTGAAGGTACTCATACTTGGATAATTCTTCATCCTTGGCAATCAGATCATCAATATTGGCCAAAAGACCCTTTTTCACGTAGCTTTCAATCGGTAATCTTTCGCTGCTTACGACGATGATATCCGGGGTATTACCGGAAATAATATCATTGTTTAACTGAGTCCGAGCCAAGGTGTAATCTTCCTCGGTATTGTATACAGAGTAATCCTTAATGGTAATACGATAATTGGAATTGGTCTTGTTGAAACGAACAATTTTGTTCTTTGCTTCATAGCCGATGTAAAGACCACCCATTACCAATACCTTTTTATCCGGTACATCTTCGGGTTTTACATGGGTGAACAGGGAGGTTACTCTTCCACCATTCATCTCATCGTAATAAGAGGTCAGGAAAGACTCCCCGTCAATCATGGTAATTTCGTTTAATCCGTATGTAGCCAAGTCTGAATTAATAAAATCCATCAGTTTCTTAGCTTCGGTATCATTTATGTTATAGCTGAATAAGCCGGTTCCGTTGGTAAATACCAAATCACTGTCAACACCCGGATATGTATTATAAAAACCAAGAGATACGATGGAGGAAGGAATTTCCGTAGCCGTTCCCATCCTACCATTCTCCACATCAACGGTATTAATATACATTTTGGTATACTCATCATTATAGTAGGTCACTAAAACCGTACCATCGTTCTTTACGATGATTGAATTGGCATTTTCCGGCATTCCGTCAATTTTGGTGATTTTTCCCATTTGACCGTTTTCATCAATTAAAAGGAAGCCGCGCTGGTCACCATCAATCATAAGAGCAGCTTTACCATTCTTTAATCCGATTACATTCTGAATATAGTTATAAGAATCTTCGGACTGCAAAACGCTCATATCAATCGCAACATCATAAACAATATTTCCGTCTGCGTCCCATTTGGTGAAATAATTATTCTCTACAGACTGTGATTCGTCCACATTCAGATAATCTTCATAATAAAAACCACAATCACGCCATGCAAAGACTCCGCCGTCTTCTGTCAATACTGCACTATTTAAATAATTATTCACATAGAAATACATACTGTCACTGAAATATCCCTTGGTAATATCAACGCTTTCCCCTTCTTCGGCGGAAGCTTCTGCAATGGCCTGTACCTTTGCCAGAATCTCTTCCGGTGCCTGATATTCCGGTAGTGCAATCTCTTTTGTCTCTTCTACTTCACCATCTTTGGAAAGGACATATTTGGCAATGGACACACTTCCGGTGCAGGCATCCTCATCATACAAATACGCTCTGCCAAGAATCTGTATTTTTCCATTCATGGTCTTTGAACTCATGATGTAGAAATCCGTACTGTTTCCAATTTTTAAGGTTTTTTCCTTGAAAACACCTTCCTTGGCAAGTGCGTTATTCGCATTTGGATTTCCACCATTTGCGCTGTTGCCACCACCGTTGAAGCCACCTCCTCCGTTGTTGTCTCCGCCCTTTTTGCCGCAGGCACACATACTAAATGCCAGAACAAATGTAAGCGCGAGACACAAAATTCGTTTCATCATTTTTTTCATTCCCTTTTCTCCTCCTTTATATTTTTTCTATGCTTCCATCTCACACGTAATTTGTAGTATTGATTTTCCACATAGAGAAAAAGCTTTTTTAACGTAAAACTACGGTGACGATAACGATAAATGACATACCCAATCACCATAATTGCCGGAAATCCGAATAAGAGTAACATGCATATGGTCAGTCTTGCAATAATATCTTCATATCCCCGGGCCAAATTCTCCCAATAAGGGTAAATAATCGCCTTTCCGTTCATGGAACGGGTGGCCATGTTACTGATCAGTTTCAACCGATTCCATAAGGTGTATCTGGAAGAATTCTCCACATAATCCACCATGGTCTCATCAAACGAAAGATTTTCTTTTACCATTTTTAATGCAAATCCGGCTACCGGATCCGGCATCAAAACCTCGTAATGATTAATGCTTCCTGCGCTACCGTATTCCTGTAAGAAACTGTAGGAAACGTAAATAATGGACTTGGATAGCCCTGCGGCATTTTCCAATTTGCCGGTGGGTCTTTCCACCACCCCGGCTATTACCAGGGTTCTGCCCTGCACTGTCAGCATTTGGCCCGCAACATTATTGGAGCCAAACAATTGCCATGCGGCATCCTGGTCAATCACGCAATAATCCTGATTAATATCCTCTCCGGAGAAATAATTACCCCGAAGCAGCTTCAGCGGATGAAACAGGAAGAAATCTCCTGCCACTCCGATTGCATCCAGACTTAGCGTGGTTTTGGAGGAAGTGACGGTAATACTTCCCGGAGCACTATAGGTGTGAGCCCACAGTCTTGCTCCCGGATTTTTATCCTCCAGGGTAATTGCTTCCTTGGCAAGCTTCCCGTCCAGCTGATAGCCAAACTCCAGCAGACTATTCTCATTAACATTTGCTTTTTCAGAGAAAAATACGCTTACCTGGGCTGTATCATTTTCCTTTGACCAACGGGAGGCCATCTGCTGTGTACTCTGGCTTGCAATCAGTTTATTGACAACCAAAAAGAGAATCAGTCCCAATATGCAGGAAATCCCACATATTATCGGCCATATGAAGTTTTTCCTAGAAAAAGAGACTTTTCTCACTGTCTACTCCTTTTGATTACTCTTTCAATCGAACCAACTGTCCGGCTTCAATCGGCTTGGTGGAGTTTGTAATCACATACTCCCAACCATATAATGCGCCACGAACCGCACTGTGTAAATCATCGGAATTGATTACTTCCACATCCACGCGGGTTGCTACATAACGATTTCCGAGAGGGGAACTCTTAACCTCCACCTGCAGTAAGAACTTACCGTTATTATCTTCACGAACCGCATTGTTAGGCACTACCAGGTCATAATTGGTATTTTTCTGACCAACGGAAATATTCAGGCTCTGGCCCTCTGCCACATCACCGGTCACTACGAAGTTCAGAACCTTCTTCTTTTGCGGATCGGTGCGGTCCGGTTTAATCGAATCCAATACAATATTTAAGTCATTATAATACCAGCTGTTTACCACACTGGCTTTATCTCCAACCTTTAAAACCTTGGCCTGGTCAGCGGTAACGCTAAAGCTCATGGTATAGCCCTGACCCTCCGGCTGAATCACTGCCATGGCATCAAAGGAGTTGGTTTCCTGTCCGGCCGCAACGTTCAATGCGGAAATGGTACCATCAATCTCCGCTACCACTTCACTGCCGGCAGACTCTGCTTCCAATTTCTCTACTTCTTTTCTTGCCGTAATCACCGCATTATAAAGATCGCTCAGGTTCATAGCAGATGTAATATCGGATACATAGCTGTTCATTTCACCGGTAATCTTATCCAATGCTTCCTGCTTCTGTGTCAAGGTGTTTTGACAATGCAATAAAGAGGAACGGGCTGTGCCCAACTGATTGTTTAAATTCGCCAGAATCGCATCCGTATTTCCGGAAGCAACCTTCAAATCATAGGCTTTCTGATGTTTTTCCAATTCCAATGCATAATAATCTACGGAAGTCTCTGCCTCTGCCTGAGCACGATTTGCCTCAATTAACTGATTCTGCAAATCCTCCACTACCGCATCATTATCCGGAATCGCACTCTCCACCTCAATTTTTGCTTCTAATTCTTTGACTTTGTTTTGCTTATCGGTCAGGTTAAATTTGGCCAAATCCAATTCATACTTGGCAGTATCCAGGACCTTTTGTTCCAAGGTCAAATCCGCATTGTTTTCAGGTGTAATGCTGATTTGTGTCTCCAATGCCTGAATCTGATTCTGCCACTGGCTTACTGCCAGTGCAGCTGCATCCACCTCTGTTTGTGCTGCCTGAATCTGTTTCTGATACAATGAAATCTTGTCTCTGTAGGTCTGTACGGAAACATCCTTCTGTGCCTCTGAAATGATGGAAGCATCAATATCCACATTTAACAGTGCACGGTCATAGCTCTCCTGGGCATTTCTCAAGGTTTCCTTGGCAGCCTCCAACTCCGTACTGTCCTTGGCGCTCAAATAAAAGATTACATCTCCCTTGGATACCTTATCTCCTACACGAACCGCCACGCTTTGTACCTTACGGGTTTCCTTCACCATAACATTGTAAGGGTCGCCGCTTTGTACCACTCCGCTACCGCGTACCTTCGTCGAAATACTTCCACTTTGTACATATTCCGTGGAAACCTCCGGAAGGGAATAATTCTGTATTGTCTGTGAGAAGAAGGTAAGCAACAGCAAAATGACTAAAAATACAATTGCCGCAGATTTAATCCACTCTCTTCTCTTGGTACCTTTTTCACTCATACCTCTGTCTCCTTATCCATAATCGATTAACCTTTTACACCACCCTGATAGGTAATACCATCTACCAGATATTCCTCTCCGTACAGAAAAACCAAAAGCGTAGGAATCATATAAATGGTAGCCAGGGCAAATGCCAAGCCTACTTCCCCACTGTTGACCTTACTTAAAAAGACGGACAAGGGATGCATTTCCGAATCACTTAATAATATCAAGGGTTGTTCCACCATATTCCAATAATCGATAAATACCAGAATTGCCGCCGAACAAATTGCCCCTTTACAAAGCGGAATACATATCTTACAGAAAATCTGCCATTCTCCGGCTCCATCAATTTGTGCCGCCTCAATCATGGAAACAGGAATACGTTTCATAAATTTCGTCAGCAGAAACACCGCAAAGGGTGAGAAGATGCCGGGTAACCAAATGGCCCATTTCGTATTCAACAAATTCAGCCAGCTGCTTACCAGATAATTTGGAACCAATGTAACCTGATAAGGCATCAGCATCAAAATAACATACAAAAAGAAAATAATGGAACGAAGCTTTCCGGTATATCTGGCAAAGCCGTAGGAAGCCAGGGAAGCAATCACCAGCTGGAATACCACGATGGGGCCCACCAGAATCACGGAGTTCCAAAATTTCAATAAATAATCCGGGCTTTTAAACAACACGGTGATATACTGGCTAAAGGACACCATATCGGGAATAAACTTCAGATTAACCCGGGAGCTGATATATACCTTACCACCGTTTGCACTGGTTTCAAAAACCTTACCGTAATTGGAGCTGATTTCCGAAGCCGACATGAAGGAATTGGAAATGGTCAGTATAATCGGCATCAGAAACAGGATTGCAAAGGCCGCCGCAATCATGGTAGCCACAGAAATCTTCAGAAGCCCCCATATCTTACGTCGTCTGGCCGCATGTCGGTCATGCCTTGCAAATATTTCATTCGGATCGGTTGCTGTTGTCTTTTTCATTAGCCTTCCACATCCTTTCCGAAATGATTCTCTACCAGGAATAAGGTACCGATAATAATTACCATTACCACAGACATCATAATCGCTGCCGCAGAAAGGGTCTGGTAGTCCAGATTCTTGAATTTCGTATTCATATAATGCTGTAACAAATATGCCGTGTCAAAAGGCGCATCCGAGGTTAACATATATACTTCTCGGAATACCTTGAAGGAACTGATTAAGGACATGATGGTTACAAAAAGCATTGTCGAGGATAAATAACGGATTTTTATGAAGAAGAAAGTCTGAAGAGGAGTTGCACTCTCCAACCTTGCCACTTCCAAAATATCCTTGGGAATGCTGGCCAAAGCGGCCATAAACAAAATCATATTGTAGCCCAGATTTTTCCACAGGAACAAAATAACGATAACCATAATGGAATAATTGGAATACCACCAGTCAATCGGTTTTCCGCCCAATGCCTTGATCCATTCATTGATTGCGCCGCTGTAACTGAAGAGCACCTTCCAAATCAATACAATGGATGCAACGGGAACCATCATAGGGCTTAGAAAGAAGGTACGAAACTGGCTTCGAAAAGGAAGCTTAGCCTCCAAAACAATTGCCAGAAGCAAACTTAATACCACTGCCAGCGGAACTGCTATGGCCGAAAACACGGCCGTATTTTTCACCGCTGTTTTGAAAGCAAGATTTCCGGCTACATTTTTAAAGTTATCCAGGAAGACAAACTCCTTGCTGATGGGATTGTCTACCACTGAATAAAACGCTACTACGCCGAAGGGAATCAGGAAAAATAACAGTACACCCAAAATACTGGGCAATAGAAAAAACCTTGATTTCCACCTTAAGGCGCGAACTCTTTTATCATTCAATTTTTGTTTTTTTCTAATTACTTTTTGTTTCAAATTTCGCCTCGAAAATAGATATAGATTATCACAACACGCATAGTATACCATATATAGTATTTTTTTGCACCTTAAGAATTTCTGAACTTTTCTTTATATTTCTACGCATTTCTCTTAAAAAATGTAATATCTTCGTAACAAGTAAAGAATCTTTTTGTCTTATTTTCTATAAGACGAATTAGAACCCGAAAAAGTTTCATACTTTTTCGGGTTCACAAGAATTTTCGCAGGAAAATTTTTCGCAGGAAATTCATTCTCTGTTATGAATACGGTCAACATATTCACTCAGTGATAACTGCTCTTCTTCCATTTTCTTTCTCATATCACAAAATACATAATCCGTGTTTCGGATGATTTTATCCATAAAACGACAAACCAGAGCCTCTACAAAGAAAAGGATCAGTGCAAAAATCATAGAATCAACTAACATCTCAGGACCATTTGAGATTGCGGTAGTAAGAATTGCGCACAAACCAATTCCCCCCAAAATAACAAGATTAATGATATGATTTTTCTTATAATTGATTGATTTCCCAATTTCATTCAGATATTCCTCTTCTGTAATACCTGGTTTACCATTTTTCTTAAGCCTGCTATTTTTTCTCCGGAAGCCCTTTAACCAAGCATCCGGCATGGTATACATAGAGGAGGTGTTGAGTGCTTCTTCAAAAGAAATCTCTTCTACCCTAGGTGCGAACAAAGTACCATAGCATCTTTTGTTGAGTACACACCTGACTGCATAGTAAATCGCAAGATATGTGCCGGAAACAACGACCTCTAACAGGATTGGTACTTGAATTGTAATATATTTTGTAACACCTGCGCCCACAAGGATGGTAATAATCAACGCAGCCACACAGAATATTGGAAGCATTTTATTTACAAGCTTCGCATTCTTACTCTTTAAATAAAAAGGACGAATCACAAGATAAATGACTAATTCAATACCACAGCCACCAATCATTCCAACTGTAAACCCACCCATTGTATCACTCATTCTGCTTCCATCTGAAAAATTAAACACAAAATCAATGATAGAAAAAATAAAAATCGCCCAGGCAATTCCACTCAAATATTTCGGAAAATCCTTTACCCGATCCTGTACCTTATAATCCCCATAAAAGTTTCGGCAGAATGTATCGATATCTCCACCTACGATTGCGGAAACATCCTTTTGCTCCTTTTGTGCTGCCAGCAAATTATCCAGTAGCTCCATTAGGCGTTCTTCCTGTATTTCACCGGAAATCAGATGAGTGGTACCATACGCCTCCACTTTCTCAAAAGCATTTTTATAAGTATCCTGTAGTGCATCTTTTAAATAAATATATGACTGTTTCATGAACATTCCTCCTATTATTATTGTTTATAAATCCAAAATCGCACTTGCCACTTCCGCTATTCTCTTATAACTCTCCTTAAAAGCGTTTAAATATACAATGCCGTTTTCACTGATTACGTAATACTTCCGAATTGGTCCCAAGGGCGATTTTTCTTTCCTGCATAAAATGTATCCTTTCTTTTCCAGTCTGGTAATCACCGGATACATCGTTCCTTCTCCCAAGTCTTGGAATCCATATTCGGACAGTTCCTGCAAGATTTCATATCCGTAGGTTTCACCCTTCGATATCACCGCGAGAACGCACCCCTCTAAAATACCCTTCATGAGCTGTGTATCTTCCATACTTCACCCCTTCTTCTTATTTCTTTTCTCAACGTTGGACACTACTTTGTATTCACAAGTAGCTACAGAGAATATAACATAGCTACTTTGCAATGTCAAGTAGTGATTTTGTTTTTACAAAAAAAGTCAGCATAAGGATTATGCTGACTTTTAAACGTTCAATTTATTCCAAATTACTGTTTTTTTAACTAAAAAAGGGGTGTCCATCGGACACCCCTTAACAATTCAACTATAATTAGTTTCCAGCCATCTGAGCTGCAACTTCTGCTGCGAAGTCTTCGTTCTTCTTCTCCATACCCTCACCAACTTCGAAACGAACAAACTTGGTAATGGTAAGAGCCTTGTTTACAGACTCAAGATACTTAGCAACTGGCTGCTTGCCATCTTCTGCCTTAACATAAGCCTGCTCAAGAAGAGTATCTTCCTTGATCTGCTTAGAAATACGTCCCTCTACAAGACCTGAGAAAATCTTGTTTGCAACGATTGCATCCTTGTCCTCCATAGCGAGCTCAGCAAGCTTAGCTTTAGCTGCATCTGAAAGGAAGTTGAAAAGATACTTGTCATTCTTCTTCTCAGAAAGAACTGCTGCATCTTCTGCGCTAAACAAGTTGCCTGACTCAACCTTTCCAAAGAGATCATTAAGAATAGGCTTTGGAAGAGTTGCAGGATCATTAAGTGCGCTGTCAACTGTGATATCCTTAATCTTAGCCATCTGATCTGCTGAGATTTCATCTCTTGAGATGTACTGTGGATTCATAGCTGCAATCTGCATAGCGATGTTTGTAAGAGCTTCCTTAGCTGCATCATCACTTGCACCAGTAGCTGCAACAAGAACACCAATCTTTCCGCCAGCGTGAAGGTAAGATGCTACGCAATCTCCTGAAACCTTCTCAAAACGACGAACAGATAATTTCTCACCGATAGTAGCAGTCTTCTCAATAAGAAGCTCGTTAAGTCCATCCTGACCAAGAAGGGTCTCGATGTCCTCACCATTTGCACCACCGTTAAGTCCTGACTTAAGAGCTGTATCTGCAACAGTCTGTACAAACTCCTGGAAAGTAGCGTTCTTTGCTACGAAGTCAGTCTCAGAGTTAACTTCTACTACAACTGCAGTGTTGCCGTTTACTGCTACTCTAGCAATACCTTCTGCTGCGATTCTGCTTGCCTTCTTTTCAGCCTTAGCTGCGCCGGACTTCTTCAGTACGTCGATAGCTGCTTCCATATTTCCATCTGTCTCAGTAAGTGCCTTCTTACATTCCATCATGCCGGCACCGGTAGTTTCTCTAAGTTCCTTTACCATAGCTGCGGTAATGTTTGCCATTGTATTATCCTCCTAAAATCATTTGATTATTCAAGAATCGGTCCCGAAGTGAATTACTTGGGACCGGTGATCAGTCAAAAATTATTCAGCGTCAGCTGCTACTTCTTCAATATCGGTAGCTTCTGCTGCAACATCCTCTGCAGTGTAAACTGCTTCACCCTGGTTTGCTTCGATAACTGCATCTGCCATCTTAGCTACGATAAGCTTTACAGCTCTGATAGCGTCATCATTACCGGGAATGATGTAATCCAATTCTTCAGGATCACAGTTGGTATCACCAATACCGATTAAGGTAATTCCAAGTGCGTGAGCTTCCTGTACACAAATCTTCTCCTTCTTAGGATCTACTACGAAGATTGCATCGGGAATTCTGCTCATGTTCTTGATACCGCCAAGATTCTTCTCAAGCTTTTCCCATTCCTTCTTAAGCTCGATAACTTCCTTCTTGGGAAGAACATCGAAAGTACCGTCCTGAGACATGGTCTCAATCTTGTTTAATCTAGCGATACGAGACTGAATGGTTCTGAAGTTGGTAAGCATACCACCCAACCATCTCTCGTTTACGTAGTACATACCGCAACGCTCAGCTTCGGTCTTAACAGCATCCTGTGCCTGCTTCTTGGTACCTACGAAAAGAATGGTGCCGCCCTGTGCTGCGATTTCAGAGATTGCCTTGTATGCCTCGTCAACCTTACCTACAGACTTCTG
>DCGY01000002.1:76021-100505 GCA_002314715.1 Lachnospiraceae bacterium UBA1766
AGCCATCTTAGGGTTCCATCTTCTGGTCTGGTGTCCGAAATGTACACCTGCTTCAAGTAACTGCTTCATAGAAATAACGCTCATTTTTCTTACCTCCATTTGGTTTTGTCTTCCGTCGGCTCTTTCAGATTTCTCTGTGTTTTTCCCGCGTTAAAGGTCCAACAAACTCCGGCAGATATTCGATAAAATCGAACACCTCTGACGAATCAAGCCGCGTGTTTTTTTGTCACAACGGTGGAATTATACCATAAGAAAACCCCTTTTGCAAGGGGTTTTCTTTACTTTCCTGTAATAATTTTCGCAATTTCTTCCTCTGTACTTCCCATGGGAATATCAAAGGTTCCCACCCGAATATACCAGTCATATTTATTTTGACATAAGAACCTATCATAGGCTGTTGCATCGGCTACCAAACCGGCCTGGAAAAGCTTTTTGCTGACGCTTACGGAGGTATCTCCGCCCACTACCACGATTCGTACCGCTTCACCGGTTTCCACCGCAGAACTGCTTTCCTGTGTACTTTCCTCTACCGAAGAGGTTTGCTGCTCACTCCTCTCCGAAGAAGCGGTTTCCTGTGTTTGTGTTTCTTCCCGGGATACCTGTTGCGATTCACTGGTCTGTGTAGATTCCTGTGCCTCTGTAGTTTCCTGTGTTTCGTTGGTCTCCACAGCTTCTGTGGATTCCTTTGACTCCAAAGACTCCCGGGTCTGATCCTCTGTCATCTGTGTTTGACTCTCGTTGGTTTCCCC
The DNA here is from genome assembly GCA_002314715.1 of Lachnospiraceae bacterium UBA1766. Lineage (GTDB taxonomy): Bacteria > Bacillota > Clostridia > Lachnospirales > Lachnospiraceae > Acetatifactor. The sequence goes on from DCGY01000002.1 coordinate 76,771, forward strand.
GGCTTCCACACTTGATTCCTTCTTTTCAGAGGATTCCGTTTGGCTGCTTTCCGTTTCTTGGGAGGTTTCCTTCTTTTCCTGCAAATCTGCCAGGCTTAAGGAACCGGCCTCTGTCATACCCAGCTGCTTTGCTCTTTGAATTACTTCATCGTCTGTCATGGACTGTTTCCCTGACAGGGTAAGAATCAGGGCGGTAACAAAAATTCCAAGGCCCAAAGTTCTCAAATAATATTTCAACTTCATATTTTCCACTCATTCATTCGCCAATAGCGAATCATCCGTCTATGCTTCATTTTTGTATAAATCAATGACCAGTTTTACTTCCCCTACGCCAAGGCCCAACTGTTTCGCAATGTCCACAGTGGGAACTCCCTGCCCGTATAATTCCAAAACCTTGTCATTGCTGTTTCTTCCGAAGGTAGGCGGTTTCCGTAAATGCTCCGGAAACTCTTCCGCTACATATCCCTCCACCACATTACTGTCCTGTGGATTGATCTGCGGCGCATCCAGTTGGGTAAAAACTTCCTCATTCTGCTCCTGTTGGGTGGTAACAGCTTCCGGCGTTTTGCTCTGCATTGTGTTCACAAAAGCTTCCGCCTCACGGGTGCTTTCCACCACTTCCTTGGCTGCTTTGTTGGCCTCGCTGACCGTATTTTTCAGATTTACATGTTTGTCGTTCAGCATGTCATACAGAAACATTACTTCATCATAATTTTTATTGATTTCCTTTAATACAATCTCCGAATATTCGCTTACTGCCATAATTTTTTCATTGGATAGTCTCTCCATGGAACGTTCCGTCTTCTCCATGGCATAGTTTACGGTCTCATCTACCAGCTCGTCCACATGATTACGAACAGCTTCCATTTCCTCTGAAACCATTTTGCGAATTTCTTTTTTTGCCATCATCCTGGATTCCTGTGAAAGCTTCTCTTCTTTTTCCGGAATAAGAAAACTTACCACAAAAAGAACCGCACCAACCACCAATAAAATTATTTCTAACAAACTCATTTATTTCACTCACATTCTATTAAATCTTCATATCGAAACCGGTTTGTTTTTTTACAACCACCTTTGCGACCTCCGATTTCTTCTTTCGATCGCCTCCACCGTTTCCGTTGTATTCATTTGAGCCTTTATCTCTGGCATCAAATTTGCGGTTCTGCCACTGGGCATTCTCACCGCTGACCACATCATGTGCCCGAACATCTTGATTTTTATCCATCTGCTTTCCGATTTGAGACTGGTCCACAAAGGCTTTGGAATCCTCATTGTGCTTGATGGTGGAAAAATCCTGTGTTCTGGAAATCGTGGTTAATTCAATGGGACTAAAAGCCGCCATTTCTCGTCACTCCTTTTCCTTCCTATATAGGAAGCATTGTTACATCGCCGTCTTTTACACGGAATTTACAGTATTTGTATTCATTTTTAACGACCATGGATAACTCGCCGATGACAATGGTGGTGCCACTGGCTACGATTCCGTTCACTACCACCTCAGCGGACTTAATCTCACCGATTGCCTCGGAAAGCTTCTGCATGATAGCATTTTTTTGCTCCAGTTCTGCTTTCTTTGCTTCCAAAACCCTTGCAGTATCTTTTACATACTGAAGCTGCTCCTTTGTAAAGGAACCGCCTTTTTCCTTTTTCTGGGTGAAATTGGAAATAACCGGCTGACAGTTCATAATCACTTTCACAATTTCACTGATTTCCTTCTGAATTTGTACATAAGCCGCCTTCAGCTTCGGGTTAACCCCCACCTCTACAACCGTTGTGGCACCCATGGCATTTCCAAGCATTTTTACCTCAATCTTGTTGGTAGCCTGAATGTGTCCGCCGGCAATCAAGCCTTTTCGACCATCCACCACGACCTCTAGACCGGAAATGACCTCACTGTGAAGAATCGAATCACAATGTACATAACCGTCTGCTATTACCTTGGTGCTCTCCAGGAATTTTCCTACCACATTTCCGCCGGCATGCAGTTCTCCTTTGCCCATACCGCTCATGCCGCGGGCAAGGACAATGTTTCCTCCGGCTTGAATATAGGCACCCTCTACGATACCGTTGACGATTACATTGCCTCCCGCCACGATACGCATGTTACTTACTACGTTTCCGTTTACCTGCACACTACCCTGATAATCAATGTTACCGGTAGACAAGTCCACATTTTCTACCACATACACGTCCGAAACAAAAACCTTTCCCTCAACCAGCTGAACATGGCCATCTACCATAGAGGTGATGGAAAGCTTGTCCTCGGATATTTCAATGTTATGTCCATACTTTAACATGGCACGACGCACATCTCTGGGCTTTAATCTGGTGCCCTTTACGTCCATACCGTAATCACCGGGATCCTCGGGGATAATTTTAGCCAGCAAATCCCCCTTCTTTACATGATGAATCATATCCAGGTTAAAGTAATCCACGCTACCGTCTTCCAATGCAACCGGTCTTGCGTGATTGTTTGTATCAAAATAATACTCTATTCTGGCATCGGTTCCATGTCTGGGTTCCTGTCCCTTTGCCACCACGATATCGGTACAGTAAACCGGATTGCTTGTGCAATGTTTCTCCAAAACATCCATACAAGCACCGAATATCACGCCTCTTGCCTGTAAATCTCTGGTCAGCTCCGTAACCGATGTTCGATTACCGGTAGAAGAAGGCGGATAAAAACGCATCACCGCAGACATCTTGTCCGGTGCAACCGAAAAAGCAAACTTTTCATCTACTCTGGGACAGACAGTGGTTCCAAGGGGAATCACTACATCCTGCATGGCGGTAACTGCCTGATTAATCACCGGTAAATTATAGGGAATCTTCTCAAAATCCAGATAATTTGCCAGTTCCATTACATTCATAAGATTTCCGCCGTCCTGAGGTGGAATCAGATGTACTCCGAATCCCTCCGGACAAGTCACCAATTGAAAATAACCATTTCTCATTTGTATTCCTCCGGCTTAGCCGTTTCCTTCCAAAATACCCATATAATTTCCCATCTTCGTCTTCATTTTCTGAAGTGCCCTGGTATGTAGCTGGGAAATTCTGGATTCCGATACTTCCAAAATATTGCTGATTTCCTTTAAGGTCAATTCTTCATAATAATATAAGGTTATTACCTTCTGCTCTTTTTCTGTAAGAAGCTCCAACGCCTCCTGCAGCATCCCGGCCAGTTCCTTTTTCTCGATACTTTCCTCCGGGCTGTCAAAGCGAGCCGCCGTGTTATGACCGCTGTCCTGGGAGACGTCACTTCCGGCTTCCATATATTCATTCAAAGATACCAGACCGGTGACCTTCATTTGAGACTGCCAGTCCAAATATTCGTCCGATGAAATGCCCAACTTTGCGGCAATCTCCTCATCGGCGGCGCCTCTTCCGGTGTCCGTCTCAATTTCACGAATCACCGCATCAATCTTTTTCTGTCTCTGTCGAATGGTTCTGGGAATCCAGTCCATCTTACGAATCTGGTCCAAAATGGAGCCACGAATACGAAGACTGGCATAGGTTTCAAACTTGATTTCTTTTAAATAATCAAACTTATCGATTGCATCAATCAATCCAAAGATACCGTAGCTTACCAAATCATCATATTCCACATTGTATCCAAGATACATGCTGAGTCTTCCGGCAACCAGTTTCACAAGAGGCGCATATTCCAAAATTATCTTCTCACGAAGTTCCGGGGACTTTGAGGACGCATAATCTTCCAATAATTTCTTTCTTGCATTTTCGTCCATAAGTTCCTCCTTCCCTGCCTATTAGGCTTTTTGTTTTGCTACCGTCTCTGTTTTTTCCGCTGCCTCGGCAGCCTCCTGCTCCAACCTGGCTTTTTCTGCTTCCGCTGCCTTCTTTTCGTTTGCCTTCTCAAAGGTATCCAGTGTGTACTTCAGCACACTACCCAATACATAAAAGATAAGTAATACAACCAGCATGGAACCTACCTTGGTAATAATGGAACACCCTTTTAGATAAGTGATGAAACAGGTGACTGCTCCTGCTACCAGCATGAGCACCAAAGGTAAAAATTTTCTATTCATCGTATATCCTCTGTATAACGATTTATTAAAATCAAAAACTAAATGTATGATTTATTCTTTCCAACCGCACATATTTCAAGTACACCGGTCTCCGGGTAATAAATAATGGTTCTTCCATAATCCTTTCCCGTATCCTCTGCACGCACGGGAATACCCAGTTCCTTTAATTTTGCATGACACGCTTCCGCATTTCTCTCACCGATTTTCACCAGACTCGACTGGGTTTTAAAGGCAAACATAGAAGCACCGCCGGCCATTTTCGCTTCCATCCGGTTTCTTTTTGCCCCCAAAAACTCCATCTGTCGTACCAGCTCCACAATTGCCGTATCCGCAAATTTCGCAATATTCAGATTATCTCCTCGAATCGCAGTACTGTCCGGCAGCATTACATGTGCCATCCCTCCTACACCCGCTACCGTGTCACGAATCACCACCCCGACACAGGAGCCAAGTCCCAAGGTTGTCAGCCCATCCGGGACTCTGCAGGTTTTCAGATCTGCCATTCCTACTTTGATAATTTCACTCATGGCATTTTCCTTTTTACTGAGCATTCTCCGTAATTGACATCAATTCGTCCATGGGCATGCCCAATGAACTGAGGATTTTCACGTAACTGGCCTCATCCGGCATTACGATAAAATAACCCTCCATTTCCACATCTTCCTTAAACTGGGTCTGAATCAACAGTAATTTATCGCTGTTTAGTCCCATTTCTACCGCAGGAACACTTAAAATCGCTCCTACCATATCCATTACCACCTGTGGCGGAGATAAGGAAATACATAAATTCGTCAAACTGGACAACGCATTCAAATAGGCACCGCACACAATATTTCCAACTTCCTGCATAACGGAGTTTTTCATATTCTCTGTCTCTTCTTCCGACAAGGACATGCCTCCCAACAGCTGCTTCGCGATTGCGTCACCGGTTTCTTTGCCAATCAGGAAAAGCATACTTCCGCTTGCATCTCCCTCCAGGTTTAAGTAGATACCGAACATAATCTGATCTTCTCCACCAACCAGGGAGCCAAAATCCTGTATATCCATCAGACGAACTTGTGGAATTTTCATATCAATTCTCTGATTCGTCATATAAGCCAAGGCGGTCATGGCATTACCTGCACCAATATTGCCCAATTCCTTTAACACGTCCTGGTATTTTTCCGTAAGGCTTTCAAGTTTTCCTTTTGCCATGGGGACTCTCCTTTACGCCAAAGCTGTGGTAGCCTCTGCTTCCTCTAACGATACACAATTCATATTCAAGATAGAAATCAATTCATTCTGATACTTGCCCACACCGGTTATATTGCTAACCTTTCCTTCTTTGGTATCGAAGGAAATCTTTTCAATCATGTCGGAGGAAAGCGTTACAACCTCACGAACCTCATCTACCATTACTCCGGTATTTCCTTCGTTTTCAAGTTTCAAAATAATAATTCTGGTGGCCTTATCAATTACATCATCCTCCAGCTCCATCTTCAGACGAAGACTTACGACCGGAACCACTTCACCACGAAGATTGATAACGCCCTTAATATACGCCGGCACCTTGGGCACACGGGTCAATCGCTGCATACGCACGATATTTTCCACATATTTGATATCAATTCCAAAGAGCTCCGCACCAAGGCGAATCACAATATACTGTACATATTCTTCTTTTGCAACATTTGTTGTACTATTCTGTTCCATTGCTTCATCCCCCTTAAATTAATGCGTTTGCATCAAGAATCAATGCGACTTCGCCATCACCCAGAATCGTTGCACCGCTGATAAACTTGACCTGCTTAATATATTTTCCGAGTGACTTAATAACGATTTCCTGCTGTCCAAGCAATTCATCAATTACAAAGCCTGCCATCTTGTCACCCTTCTTCACTACAACAACTACTAAATTATCGGTAGGGCTCTTCTTACTCTCGATTTCAAGAATATCGGTAAGTCGAATCAAAGGAAGCACGTTGCCTCGAAGATTGATAACCTCTTTATTTTCCACTCTCTTTACATCGTCGGGAGAAATATCCTCAATGGTCTGAATATTTCCAAGAGAAATTGCATATTTCTCTCCACCCACATTTACCATAAGTGCCTGAATGATTGCCAAAGTCAAAGGTAATCGAATGGTCCAGGTAGAACCAACGCCAAGCACACTCTTTACTTCCACCTCACCGCTTAAGGATTCAATTTTGGATTTTACAACGTCCAAACCAACTCCTCGACCGGAAACGTCGGTAACCTGCTTTGCAGTTGAGAAGCTGGGAAGGAACAAAAGATTGATAATATCCTTATCCGTCATGTTCTCTGCCTGTTCGGAAGTAATAACACCTCTCTCGATTGCTTTGTTCTTAACTGCCTCTACATTAATTCCGTTACCGTCATCACGAACTTCAATAATTACGTTATTACCATCCTGATATGCATCCAGGAAAATAGATCCAACCTCCGGTTTTCCTCTCTCCGCACGAACTTCTGCGGATTCCAGACCATGATCTGCAGAGTTACGCAGCAAATGCATTAATGGATCACCGATTTCATCTACCACAGTACGGTCAAGTTCTGTTTCCTCACCGGACATGTACAGTTCCATCTTCTTGTCCAATTTCTTGGAAAGATCTCGAATCATACGAGGGAACTTGTTTACAACACTTTCAATGGGAACCATTCGAACCTTCATAACAGACTCATGCAGGTTGGTGGTTACACTCTCCAAATATTCCAGATTCTGGTTGACACCGGAATTCTGACGAAGATTTTCCTGCTCAGTAGCAGATACCAGGGAGTTCTTTGCAATAATCAACTCGCTTACCAGGTTCATCAAAACGTCCAGTTTTTCAATATCCACACGCACGGTTCTGTTGACTACAGGCTTACCTGCAGCCTTTTTGTCCCCGCCTGCAGCCTTCTTATCCTCTGCAGGTTTGTTTTCACTCTTTTCAGCCGCCTTTTCTGCAGCCTTTTCGGAAGCAGCTTCCTCTGATTTCATAAGCAGCTCGCCACCGGTTACATTTTCAATTTCACTGACATTTTTTGCAGCCTTGATGACTGCGTCCAAAGGCTTTTCGGAAACCACGATTAAGCTGAAATCTCTGTCAAACTTTTCGTCCTCCACATCCTGTGCACTGGGCTCGGATACAATAATCTCGCCGTTATCCTCAATGGCCTTGAATACCAAGAATGCACGGGCTGCCTTCAATAAACAGGTTTCCTGCACTACCACATTCAGGCCATAAACATTCATGCCTTTATTTTTTGCTTCATTTAAAACAGTGGTCTGGCTGCTGTCCAGCTTAATCTTGTTCCACTTTTCGGTGGCACCGGAATCTGTAGCCGGAGAAGCTTCCTTTTTGGGTGCTTCCTCCTGCTTGGGTGCAGGTGCCGCACCACCCTTGGTAGCCAAAATATCGTTTAACTTTTTAATCAAATCCGAATTATCATTGGTACCTTCATCAGCACTGGCTTGAATATTATTGGTATACTCATCCAAAGCATCCAGGCAACTGAACAACACATCGATCATGTCCGCATTCACTTTGATTGCTCCGTTACGCACCTCAGAAAAAACGTTCTCCATATCGTGGGTCAAGGTCTGCATACGCTTGTAACCCATGGTACCTGCCATACCCTTTAAGGAGTGTGCCGCACGGAAAATCTCATTGATGGTATTCATATTTTCGCCGTCTGCTTCCAACTCCATAATCTGCGTATTCAAATTCTGCAAATGTTCCTTTGTTTCATCAAGGAAAATCTCAAGATACTGACTTACGTCCATTTTTGTCCTCCATTCTACCCGAGTCGTTTCTCCCTCTTCTTATCGGGTCCCAATATATGTTGTAATTGTCTTTGCTATTTCTTCCAGTTTCACGGTAGCATCCGACAGCTTTGCATGAACGGCACTGCCGGGCATTCCATACACAACGCAGCTATCTTTGTCCTGGGTCACCACATAGGGTTGCTTGCGTTCCTTTAGGTGAAGAATCCCTTCGGTTCCGTCAGCTCCCATTCCTGTCATCACTACACAAATAATTTTTTCATGTTCCGAATATGCCAATGATTCAAAGAGATAATTGGCACAGGGTTTTACGCCCTGTCTGGGTGGCTCATCCGAATAATGAATCGTGCTTTTTCCGTTTTTCCGGCTGCGCACATTCATATGCGTGCCGCCCTGCGCAATATATACCACTCCGTTTTCCAGGGGTTCTCCGTCCTCCGCTTCCTTTACCCGCATTTTGCTGAACTGATTCAACCGATCTGCAAACGATGCTGTAAACCCTTTCGGCATATGCTGCACAATCAGCACCGGCGCATCCAGGTTTTCGGGAAGAAAAGGAACTACCATTTGTAGCGCTTTGGGCCCTCCTGTGGAACTGGCTATTGCAACTATTTTTTTCTCTTCCATTGCATGTGCCTCATTTGTATAGCAGAAAAAAAACGGCCGCCGAAGCGACCGTTTCCCATACTATCGCTCATTTTCACTTATTATACCACATCTGCAACTTCACATGAGTGCAAAGTAACATGAATTGGTATTTTTTCTGAAAATTTACGACATTTTTTTCGTCTATTCAATTTATTCCTTCCGATTATTGAGCGATTTCAGTCATAATTATGGATCCATCATAACCACTCAGACTTAAGGTAAACATTCTTTCCACGCCATTCTCGATATAAGAAATACCTACAGTGGGAATAGAGCCCGGAAATGTTACATTCAAAATAAGTGCTTCGGAGGTATCAAATTTTTCGTAATTGCCCATAACCTCTTTCTTAAACTGAATATATCCGTCTTCGTCTACATTTTCAAGTTCCAGGGAATAGACCTTAAAATCCTGTACCGGGTTTTCAAACACAAAACCAACAGGTGTAAGATAATCATTCTCCTGCATGGTATATGTGTTGACAAATTCAACATTCTCTTCAATGTACTGGATACTCTGAATCTTTACACCGGTAGGCTGACTGTTATCTACAATCTGGCTTTCGGTAGCATAGGTATAAAACGGACGAATTTCCATACACTGCTTCTTTGATGCATAGCTTTCCATAAGTAAACCATACTCCTCCAGTGTCATCTCGGTAAGCTCTGACTGATCCTTGGAATATTCACCGGTGGTGTTATGATAAATGCCTATATCCTCAAAATTACCCTCGGTTTTCTCATAGGTGAAATAAAAATCATCACATTCCAAATCCCCGTTTTTACCCAGGTGATAAAGCCCAAATACGGTATACATAGCGCCATTGGAACCGGTATTGGAAAAACTTGCGTTACCAAGATACGCAAAGTAATTTCTTGACCATCCCTCCAGGGAAACAACTGCTTTTCCGTCCTTTATGGTATAAATCACAAAAGGAGAAGAACTTTCGTCCTTTGCAGATCCCAGTTCCCTTTCTCCAATATAAAGCTCCGGAACACCATCTCCCGACAAATCTTCAATCTGATATCCCACGGCAGACAAATAATCCTGGAAGGTCCCCCAAAGAACCAGTTCCTCCAAACCGGTCAGTCCTTCCACCGATTCGTAATTATCTACTCCGTAGCAAAGCAAGTTATAGCAGCTGTCCAAAATCGGCACATAGGCTTTGGGAATACCGTTCTCATCCGTCTCCACTTCTTCCTGACTGCTCTCCTGTTTTGAGGCTTCTTCTGATTTACTCTCTTCGGTCTTGCTTTCTTCCGTCTGGCTCTCGCCGGTGCTTTCCTCGGTTTTGCTTTCTTCGGATTGACTCTCCCGGCTATTGCTTTCCTGGGTTGTTTCTGCGGAGGAAACAATTATATTTCCGGAATCAACAGAAGTTGATTCTTTCGCCGTTCCTGTTTCCCCACATCCTGCCATCATGACAGATGCCGCAAGCATTATTGCAGCTCCGGCTCCTAACATTTTCTTTTTCATTTCCAACACTTCCTTTTCTTTTATCTGCTTCTGCTACGACGTTCTTCTTCGAAGATAAACTTAATAATCTCCTCACGGGTCGTCACATCCATATTATGGTATTGCACTCTGTGTTCAAAGGTACCACGTCGATTGGGAGTCTCTCTCACAGCAAGTACTTTGCCAAGCACATCGTATTTCTTTTTTTCTCCACCCAAAAGTAAATTGTAGGTGCAATAAAGAAAACTTCCGGCAGGATATTTTTCCGTACTGATAAATCGAAAACCACCGCCGCTGATATCCACAATCACGCTCTTTTTCAAGGGCAGTCCGGGTTGCAAACGCACTTCCTTGTTATTTTCAACTGCCTCCATTTCCTCTTCCACCAGTTCTCTGGCCGTCATTTCCAGTACACAGCTGAATCGATAATACTCTCTTCTCTGGTACTTGCGTAAATTACTGGTCAATTCCATCAAAAGCAGATATACACTTCCGCTCTTATATCGATCAATCATTCTGGCAAAGCAGGAATACAGCATGGATCCGGAGTAAAAACGAACCTCGTACTCCTTATCCAAAGGCAACAGAATCAATTTCTGCTGCTCCATGGGCATGAGAATTTCCAATGTATCCTCGGAAATAATATCATAGATTTTACTGCCGTATATTTTATTTTGATTTTCGCCGCTATCATTTGTTTTCGTCCGGTCAATTGCCTGTAATTCAATTCTGGTTCCCTCGGCAATAAACTTGGAAAGCAATTTAGACTGGTCACTCAAAGTTACTTACCTCCCTGAAACGATATGGGAGAAGAAGGCTGCCATGCCTCGCTTAGGCTGACGCTGCTCTTCCTCTTTATCCAAAAGTCTGGCTGCAATTTTCTCATAGGCCAGGCTTGATTTTGCAGTAGGATTTGCAATCGAGATTGGTGTCTGCTGCATAACCGCCTTGATCAGCTGATTATCCTGGGGCACACTTCCCAAATATGTCATGGGAATCTTTAAATATCTGGCCACAACAGCATTCAGCTTATTAAATAATACAGCTCCCTCGCTCTCTTTTTCCACTCGGTTGGAAATCATTTTAATCTTCGTATCATCCTCCCGAAATCTGGGATGTCTGTACAAAGCCTTTAACAAAGAATAGGAATCTGTAATGGATGTGGGCTCCGGTGTGGTCACCAAAAGAATTTCCCCGCTGGCCACCAAAAATTCCAGAACCGCGTCATTGATACCTGCTCCGGTATCCACAATGATAATATCGGCAATTGCATCCAACTCCGCAAGGTTTTTGATAATATACATCAAATAATCTCTGCTCAGATTCGACATGCCCGCAATACCGGAACCTCCGGAAATAAAGCCTACCTCCATGGGTCCCCAGGTAATAATCTCTTTAATATTTTTCCCCTGATATATCAAGTCACACAAGTTATGCTTAGGCACTGCCCCAAACATAATCTCAATATTCGCAAGTCCAAAATCCGCATCCAGAATAATCACTCTCTTACCCATCTTCCGGAATTGAATTGCCAAATTAATGGCCGTGTTTGACTTACCTACGCCACCCTTACCACTGGTTACAGTGATAACACGGGACAAAGGTCTGGACTGCATATTTGCTTTTATGATTCGTAATTGTTCTGCCTGGTCCATCTCTTCCCTCTCCCCGGGTTAGCATTTGCCTCCCAGTAATTGTTTTACTGTTTTTTGTGCATCAAATGTTTCAATATCATCCGGCACATTTTGTCCATAGGTTACATACGCAATGGAAGTATCCGTCAATAATTTCAGATTATACAAATTGCCAAGTGTTGCGGTCTCATCCAGCTTGGTAAAAATCAGCTGAAACTCTGTGATTTCCTTGTATTTCTCCGCAATCTTCATAAGGTCACGGTATTTCGTGGTAGCACTTAACACCAAAAAACTTTGATAGGGTACGGAATCTCCGATTGCCTGGATCAGCTTCTGCATATCGGAAAGCTGTTCCTCATTCTGATGGGAATGACCTGCCGTATCCACGAAAATATAATCATAAGATTTAAAATCCTCAATGGCCTTTTGGAACTCCTCCACCGTATAAATTACGCGGAAAGGAACTTCTAAAATATCGGCATAGGTTCGGAGTTGCTCCGCTGCAGCAATTCGGTAAGTATCCGCTGTCAAAAGTGCAATCTTCTTTTTATCCTCAACGCTGTACTTTCCTGCAAGCTTTGCAATCGTTGTGGTCTTACCGACACCGGTAGGGCCGATAAACACTACCAGTTTCGCTCCCTCCTGTGCAGGTAAAATACCTTCGGACTTTCCAAATTTCAGAATCATCTTCTGGTAAATATTGGCAAGCAAATAATCAAAAGGCATGTTGGGGTTCTGGTTTTTCTCCAAATCCTCCAATAACTGATTTGCATAATGTTCATCCACTTCATTTTCAATCATGGTATTATACAACAGCTTCACCAGTTTCTCCTGCTCACTGTCCGGTTTTTCTTCCTTCTCATTTGCGGTTGTATCGGAATCGGATCGGAAAATAACCGTATTTTTTTCTGTCATCTCCGCCTCTTTTTCCTTTTCTCTTCTGGCCTCTTTTTCCTGCTCTCCCTTTATTTGATTCTCCAAAAGTGTCTGCAGGCTGTCCAGTTTCTTTTCGATATTGGAACCGGCAGTCTGTGAAAGAGAAATGGTATGTTCCTTGTTTTCTCCCTTTTCCTGAGATGAAAGAATTTCCGTCGCTGCCTTTGTCACCCTCTGGAGGTTTTCTCTCTCCTCTTCCAGTGCAACGGTAACCTCTGTCTGTTTCGACCGCAAAAAGCCAAACAGTCCCTTGGGTTTTACCTGCTTCACATTCATAATGACAATGCCGTTTCCCAATTCTTTCTTTGCTTCGGTAACTGCATCTTCTTCTGTTTTTCCCACAAATTTTTTAATAATCATTAGGCTGTCACCATCCCTACAGATTGTAATTCAACATTGGATTCCACCTCGTTATAGGAAACCACTACCAAATCCTTGTAATAATCTTCCGTCATACGTTTAAAATATACTCTGACAATGGGTGATGTAATAATAATCGGCATCTTCCCAAGATTTTCCAGTTTCTTCACTTCATTGCCCACGGAATCAATAATCGCACGGGCTCTGGACGGATCCAGGTTTAGGAATGCACCGGTCTCTGTCTGCTTCACGCACCCCATAATTTCCTGCTCTACCTTAGGATCCAGGGTCACCACACTGGTGGTCTCATGAGCAGGGAAATATTTGGTAGAAATCGCTCTCTTTAAGCTCTGTCGTACATATTCGGTCAAAATGTCGGTATCTCTGGTGGTTGGTGCATAATCCGCCAAAGTTTCCAATATGGTAAGCAAATCTCGAATAGAAATTCCTTCGGTCAGTAAGTTCTGCAATACCTTCTGCACCTCTCCAAGACCCAACTGCTTGGGTACCAGTTCGTCGATTAAAGAAGGATTGCTCTCCTTTAGGTTGTTCAACAAATTCTGAACATCCTGACGGGTCAAAAGTTCCGCAATATACTGTCGAATCACCTCGGTCAAATGGGTAGCAATGATGGAAGGCGGATCCACTACGGTATAGCCAAGCGATTCCGCGCGCTCTCTTTGTCCCTCGGTAATCCATGTGGCCGGCAAATGGAAGGACGGTTCAAAAGTAGGAATACCGGTGATTTCTTCTTCGATATAACCGGGATTCATGGCCATGTAATGATCGAAAAGGATTTCTCCCTCGCTGACCTGAATACCTTTAATCTTGATGATATACTGGTTTGGATTTAACTGAATGTTATCTCGCAAACGAATAATCGGCACCACGGTACCTAATTCCAGAGCAATCTGACGTCGGATCATTACCACACGATCCAGTAAGTCTCCGCCCTGATTCACATCCGCCAAAGGAATAATTCCGTAACCGAATTCCAACTCGATAGGGTCCACCTGAAGCAGGCTGTTGACATTTTCGGGTTGTCGGATTTCCTCTGCTTCCACTTCCTCATTATCCACTTCATTTTCAATATTTGCCATTTCCAAATTTCCGGCAATCATTCGTCCACCGATCAGGAACAGCATTCCCATTCCCATAAAGAGAATGGCATTCAATTTGGTAAACACGCCCAGGAAAGCCAGGGTGCCGGCTACCAGATACATAACCTTGGGTACGCCGAACAACTGCTTCACGATTACCGGGCCAAACTCCGCTTCTTTACCACCCTTGGTAACCAGTACACCGGTTGACAAAGAAATCAAAAGGGAAGGAATCTGGGATACCAATCCATCACCGATTGTAAGAATACCATAGGTACTTAGGGCAGAAGAAATATCCAAACCGTTACGAAGCATACCCATGGCAATACCGCCGATTAGATTGATGGCTGTCAATAACAAACCTGCTATTGCATCACCCTTTACATACTTAACCGCACCATCCATGGAACCGAAGAAACTGGATTCCATCTGAATCTTATCACGACGAAGTTTTGCTTCCTTATCATCAATGGCGCCGGTATTTAAGTCCGCATCAATGGCCATCTGTTTACCGGGCATAGCATCCAGGGTGAATCGAGCCGTTACTTCCGCTACTCGCTCAGAACCTTTATTGATAACCAAAAACTGTACCAAAATCAAAATTACGAACACGATGGAACCGACAATCAAATCGCCGCCACCTACAAACTCACCAAACGTAAGTACCACATTACCGGAGGTACCGGTGGTAAGAATCAATCTGGTAGAGGATACATTCATGGCAATTCGAAAGATTGTGGTAAACAAAAGAATGGTAGGGAAATAGGAAATATCCAACACTTCCCTGGTAAACATACAAACGAAAAGTATGGTAAATGCCACGGCAATATTAAATGCCATGAACACATCCAGCATAAAAGCGGGTAAGGGTACAATCAACATAACGAATGCAATGAGAATATAAATCGCTACAATTGCATCTGTACGTTGTAAACGTAAATTCATGTCTTACCCTCCTTTTCTTTCGTCTTGTAATAATTTTAAACACACAAAAATCAGACTTTTCCCTGCAGATGATATACAAAAGCAAGTACCTCTGCCACAGCCTGATAAAGCTCCGGCGGAACAGTCTGTCCCACATCCACATTGGCATACAGCATTCTCGCCAATGGTTTATTTTCTACAATTTCTATATGGTTTTCCTTGGCAACTTCCTTAATTCGGGCTGCCAGGTAATCTTCACCTTTTGCCAACACGACAGGTGCTTCTGCTACTGCCGGGTCATATTTTACAGCAACCGCATAATGGGTCGGGTTTGTAATAACCACATCCGCCTGCGGCAGGTTCTGCATCATACGTCTCTGAGAAACCTCTCGCATCTTTTGGCGGATACGTCCCTTTATCTGCGGATCTCCTTCGGATTGCTTGTACTCGTCCTTGATTTCCTGCTTGGTCATCTTCATATCATTTGCAAACTTCACTCTCTGATAAATCAGATCCGCAAAAGCAATAATCATATATGTAGCCGATACCCGAATGCCCAAATCCGTAACCAAAGAAGAAATCGTCTGCAACGCATCCAACAAAGGTAACTCATAAAACAGGTAAAGCAGAGGCCATTTGTCTTTCAAATACGAATAACAAATATATACGATTAACAGGATTTTCGCGATAGACTTAATCAATTCCACCAGGGAATTCATACTGAAGATACGCTTAAATCCGGAAATAGGACTCAGTTTATTAAACTTTGGTTGCAACGGCTTGCCGGTAGGCTTCCATCCCACCTGCGCCACATCACATAAAAAAGCAACCAGTAAACCTACCATTAAAGCCGGAGCCATAATCAATAAGGTTTGCAACAGCGCATGGCTTACCAGAATACGGATATCGTTCACCGGCATTTCTCCGTGCCAAAAGGTAACCGTTTCCGGAATTTTATTATATATTAATGCAAAGATATCCAGGAACTGGCCGGACATATATCCAATCCAAACCTTCATACCCACAAAAAGTGCCAAAAGACCAAAGGCAATGGCAATTTCCTTACTTTTGGCAACCTGACCTTCTTTTCTGGCATCACTTAACTTTTTCTCGGTGGCGGGCTCTGTCTTTTCACCGCCCTGTCCTTCTTTGGCAAAAAATTGGAGATTATAACGAAGTATCATGTCATTCCTCCCACGAAGGAAGTCATCATTTCTTTCATTTCTTCAAAAATAAAATCTGCCGCTCCCGATAACAAATTGGAAGTCAGAAACAAAACAGAAAGGCCTACCAGAATCTTCAGCTGCATACCTACCGCAAACATATTCATCTGGGGAGATACTCTGGCCAAAATACCAAGAATTGCATTTAACATAAGCATAACACAGAAAATCGGTAAAATAATACGAAATCCAATAATTACATAATCGCCAAGGAACGTAATCATTGTCTGGGTCAGATTTGCAGCGGAAAATTTGGCTCCGTTAACCGGAATCAATGTAAAAGTATCCGCCAACGCCCCCAGAATGTACCGGTACATACCGCTGACAATCATCAGCATCATAATCATATACTGATAATATGCACCCGTTATGGTTGTCTGCTGCTTCGTGGTTGGGTCCATGGCCTGCACCATAGACAAACCGACCTCCATATCCGCAATGGAACCGGCCAGACTCACAATCGAAGTACAAATGGTGGTACTAAAGCCAATCAGAAGACCTGTAGTTGCCTCCCGCAGAACGATAATGGCATACTCCATTACCGTATCGTATTCCAGCACCGGGGCCGGGGTAAGGGTTTGATACAAAAGTGCTGCCACAAACACACTTAAAACTACACGCACTCTTCGGGGCGTGTTTTGCATACTAAAAAAGGGCGCAACAAAGACAAAACAGGACACCCTTGTAAGAATCAACAAAAAATATTCCAAATCACTTGCTGAAAACGAATACTGAATCATTCAAGTGCTCCATTATCAATGAATATAACGACTAAAGCTTGACCAAAGCTCCACGGCATAGTCAGACATATTCTGCAACATCCAACCACCTACAAGCATTATCGTTAAAAATACCCCAATAATCTTCGGTACAAATGTTAATGTCTGTTCCTGTATTGAGGTAACTGTTTGGAAAATACTGACCAACAAACC
The DNA here is from genome assembly GCA_002314715.1 of Lachnospiraceae bacterium UBA1766. Classification (GTDB taxonomy): domain Bacteria; phylum Bacillota; class Clostridia; order Lachnospirales; family Lachnospiraceae; genus Acetatifactor. The sequence goes on from DCGY01000002.1 coordinate 93,796, forward strand.
GATTGCCAAGGACACAAGCAATACCGGCAAAGAAACCTTTATGATTAAATAAAGGGCATTTTGGGCCATTTCCGTAACTGCTTCTATTGTCATCTAAATGCCTCCAAATTTAATAAAAGGTGCTTACCAGCTGTCCGATTACCAAAGACCATCCATCCGCCACCACAAACAACAAAATCTTAAAGGGCATGGAAATGGTTGTAGGCGGCAACATCATCATACCCATACTCATAAGGGTAGATGCAATAACCATATCAATTACGATAAACGGAATAAAAATCATAAAGCCAATCCAAAAAGCGGTTCGAAGTTCACTGATCATAAAGCTTGGAATCAGTACAGAGTTGGGAATAGAATCCAAGCTGCCGTCCCACTCAAGCTTTGCAATGTCCATAAACAGCTCCACATCCTTCAGCTGTGTCTGAGGATACATAAACTCCCGAAGAGGCTTCATTCCTCTTTCCAATGCCACTTCCTGGGTAATGGTCCCCTCTTCCAACGGAACCACTGCATCGTTGTAAACCTGTGTAATGGTAGGCTCCATAATAAAAAATGTCAAAATTAATGCCAAACCAATCAGAATCTGGTTGGGCGGTGCGGTTTGTGTATTTAAGGCTGCTCGGGTGAAATGCAGTACAATGATGATTCTGGTAAAAGAAGTCATCATAATCAGAACCAGCGGAAGCAGTGCAATCAGCGTCAATGTAATCAAAATTCGAAGTGCACCGTTTAGCTGGCCATTGCCGTTGTCGTAGGTTAAAGTTACCTGATTGGCAATATTTAACTTATACAAATCATCCGGCGACTCTGCTGTTCCCGGTTTATCGATTACGGTACTGTTTGTAGTACCTCCGGTAACCAGATTCGCCTCCGATGCGCTTACACGCATTGGGGAGATAATACACAATATGCCTACCGTAACCAGCAGGCATATCAGATTTCTTATTCGTTTTCCAGTGGATAAATTCATCCGCATGCTTTTATTCCCCCGGTTTATCCTCTACATCCTTTTGCTTTAAAGCAGTCTTAAACAACTCCTTAAAGCTCATTCCATTTTTGAACTCCGGCAACTCCTTTAACTGTTCTTTCGGAATCTGACAAAGCATGGTTACAGTGTCCTTACACACTGCCAAGGCCACATAAGTATCTCCGATGCGAACCAGCTGAAGGTACTTATTATTGCCCAGGTGCATGGTTTCCAAAAGCTCCATATTTCCGCCGGAATTTTGTTTTTTCTGGTAATTGGCTATCCATCTGGTAGTAAAAGCGGTTACTCCCAATACCAAAACAAACACAATCAACACGGATATCATTTGCAGATATCCGCTTCCGCCTGTCAGCAAAATCGTCATTAGCCAACAACCTTCTTCACAGCCTCAAGAACTCGCTCTGCCTGGAAAGGCTTTACGATAAAGTCCTTTGCACCTGCCTGAATGGACTCGATAACCATTGCCTGCTGACCCATTGCGGAACACATAATAACAGTAGCGCCTGCGTCTACTTTCTTAATCTCTCTGAGTGCCTGGATTCCATCCATCTCGGGCATGGTAATATCCATTAAAACAAGATCCGGATTGGTCTCCTTGTATTTTTCAATTGCCTTTAATCCGTTTTCTGCCTCACCGGCAACGTTATAACCGTTTTTTGTGAGAATGTCTTTGATCATCATTCTCATAAAAGCTGCATCGTCGCAGATTAAAATATTTTTTGCCATTTTATTTCCTCCATGTGGCTGTCGCCATTCTTATGCTATTTAATAATCTCGGTTACTCTTACGCCAAAGCTTTCTTCGATGACGACAACTTCACCCTTTGCTACAAACTTTCCATTTACCAATACATCAATCGGTTCACCGGCGATACGATCCAGTTCAATAATCGTACCGGGTACGAAATTCAGGATGTCTGCAATGGATTTTGAGGTTCTGCCAAGCTCAACTGTCACCTCAAGGGGAACATCCATAATCAAACCGATATTCTCCTGTCCCGTAAGTCCCACAACATCATTATTGAAATTCTGGAACTGTGCAGGCTGAACGTTTACACTTTGCATTTGCGGTGCGGCACCCATGTTCATTCCCATATTCATGCCCATGGGATTCATACCCATGTTCATTCCCATATTCATGCCCATGTTCATTCCCATTTGGTTCATACCCATGGGATTCATGCCCATGTTCATTCCCATTTGGTTCATGTTCATCTGATTCATGTCCATGCCCATGTTCATTCCCATAGAATTCATATTCATCTGGTTCATGCCCATATCGGGTTGGCCTGCCATCGCGCCCATATTATTCATATCACTTGCAGGTGTATTCACTGTAGGAAATACCGGTGTTTCCACTGCAGGTGTGGGTGTCATTTCTTCCAGCACGCCCATTTGTGTGCTGATAAAGGTTTCCACCAATTTCTTCGCAAAATCGATAGGATACAATTGCATAATCGTGGAATCAACCAAATCATCAATCTGCATACGGAAAGAGATCTTTACGAAAGTACCACCCAGGAAAGGAGCAATACTGTCACCGGATTTCATCTCCATCAGATTCAAAAGCTCGGAATCCGGCGGGCTGATATCGATAATGGTACTCAACATGGTAGAAAGAGAAGTCGCCGCAGAACCCATCATCTGGTTCATTGCCTCAGAAATTGCACTCAAATGCAACTCATTGATTTCTCCGTCAATATTGGTACCGTCTCCACCCATCATAAGATCGGTGATAACCTTCACATCATGCTCTTTCAGCACCAGAATATTGGTACCGTCAAGACCCTTTGTATACTTAATCTGTATGAACACACAGGGTGCCTCATACTGTTCGATTAGGTTCTCCCACTTTGCAAGGTTTACTACAGGTGTTGTAATATTTACTTTTCGATTTACAAGGGAATACAGCGTTGTTGCCGAAGATCCCATGCTGATATTTGCCACTTCACCAATGGCGTCCTTTTCCACATCTGTCAGAGTTACATTATCGTCCAGAATGGGAGCTGCTCCTCTTAAATACGCTTCCTGTTTGTCTACAGTCGGCTCCGGTGCCGCCGTTTCTGCTACAGGAATATCAGGAACAGTATCACCGGACAAATCCAAACCGTTCAGTAAGGCGTTGATTTCGTCCTGAGACAGAATTCCACCGTCCATCTATTATTCCTCCTCCCTTAACACCGATGTAATTCGGACTGCATATGAGTCCTTGTTGGCACCGGGTAAAGCAGTAAATTTTCTGATATTGCCAACATATACGTCCATATCGTTGTCCACTTTTGAATCCAGTCGGATACAATCTCCCACCTGCAGATTTGCAAAGTCGGCAACAGATATAATACTCTTTCCCAAAACCGCTTTTACCGGAATGGTAACTTTTCGAATCATGGATTCTATTTCCATCTCATAATTCTCGTCGTGATTCTCCTGGATATTGGAGAACCAGTACTTGGTATTTAACTTATCCATGACATCTTCCAAGGTAAAGAACGGAAGACAAAACGTCATAAGACCTTCTACTTCACCGATTTTGATGTTCATAGTAATAATTGCAATCATATCATTGGGTGCAATTACCTGTGCAAATTGGGAATTCGTTTCCAATCTGGTCAAAACAGGCGAAATCTCAACCACATTTTTCCAAGGTTCTCTCATAAGTTGGACCATCATAATCATAATTTTTTGAAGAATCGCTAATTCGATTTCCGAAAAATCTCTGCTCTTGTCCAATGGCGAGCCCTCGCCACCCAGCATACGGTCCAAAATTGCATAACCCAGATTTGTGGATAAATCTACTATGATATTGCCATTAAGCGGGGCAAAATTGACAATACCCAAAATTACAGGATTGGAAAGCGCATTGGAAAACTCGCTGAATGTAACCGTTTCCGAACTGGCTACCGCAACCTGTACATTTTTACGAAGATAACCCGGCAGGTTCGTTGAAATCAATCTGCCGTAATGTTCAAAAATAATCTCGAGCGTTCTAAGATGTTCTTTGGAGAACTTGGTGGGACGACTGAAATCATAGTTCTTTATATGTTTCTCGTCCTCTTCGGTGTTAATTTGGTCAACATCCAATTCTCCGGTCGACAGTGCAGCAAGTAGATTATCTATCTCGTTCTGCGAAAGAACCTCAGCCACAAGCTCTCACCTCCCCTAAAAATCCTATGTCAAAACCAATCTTATCAACCGAATTTGATTCCGCTGATGGATACGCTGTAGATAAAGTCAGAGTCAAACAAGTCCTGAATTGCCTTAAGAATTTCTGCCTTCACGCCATCCATGTCATTCCGGCACTCTACTTCTGTATAAGAAGTAACCACCGTGGTAATTGCATCCTTAATCGCGCCTTCCTGCTTGGAAACAATTTCACTGTACTTCTTGTAATCTTCATGTTTTGTATTCATGGACAAAGCAAGATCAAAGATAAAATAGGTAGTCTTGGTATCTCCCTCCATTGCCTTTAACGGAATGGTCATAGAACCGGTAAGATTAAACACCTCTGTATCTGCCAGAGAAACTTTCTCCACAACATTCTCCTTGCCCGGATCTGTAATCTGGAAATTCAAAACCGTGGCGATATCTCCCACAAGCTGTGCTGTTTTCTTATTGGTACCCATTACACTGATCATCATTACACTGGTTAAAACAACATTCACCAGCATAAGCGCCAGAATCAAAATGGAAAGTAAATTTTTCTTCATAGTAACTCTCTTTTCTTCTTTGGATTTACGGCTAAATCGACGGGTTATAAATCTTTATTTCCACTCTACGATTCTTGCTTCTTCCTTCTGCGGTGGAATTATCCGCAATCGGCAAACGGTCACCCATACCGGCATGTTTTAAATCCACCGGATTCAATGCGGAATTTTCTGTCAGATAAAAAAACACAGACATCGCTCTCGCACTGCTCAATTCTTCGTTATTGGCATATTTTGCGCCATACTGAGGTATATTGTCCGTATGGCCCTCGATTTCAATGGTACCGCGGGCATAACGCTCCAAAATCAGTGCCGCTCTGTCCAATACGGTTTTTGCCTCTGCTCGAAGTGATGCACTTCCGGGATCAAATAAAAGCGCTCCCTTCATGGATAGCTGAACATATTGGGAAGTAAAGCTCACCTCAATCTGGTCCGCCATAGCCGCCTCATTCAAAGCCTCTTCGATTTTTTCGGCCAATTCTTCATTTTCTTTCAGCTGGTCTGCCTCAATCGCTTCCTTCATGTCGGCAGTACTGCCCTGTCCTTCATTTTTCTGAAGCTCCTGCTTATCGGAAGGGCTATCCGCACTGACACCGGTTTGATGCATATAATTATCAAGCTGGGTCAACTGACTGATACCGTTACTCACCAAAATTCCTTCGCCGATAGAGGTTGCTCCTCCATCGAACACGCTGAAGCTGTCATTCATGGTTGCTACCAATTCTGCTAGTTTCGACTCCTCAACGCTGGACATGGAAAAAAGGAGTACGAAAAAGCATAAGAGCAGATTCATCAAATCACTGAAGGTCGCCATCCACGCCGGGGATCCCGCCGGTGGCGCATCTTCCTTCCTCTTAGCCATTTACTCCTCACCTCCCGCATCTGCACTGACAGCAGCTCTATCCTTCGGTGCTAAGAAGGTTTTGAGCTTCTCTTCAATTACACGGGGATTCTCTCCTGCCTGAATAGACAAAAGACCCTCTATCATTACCTCTTTTATGGTCATTTCAGCGGCATTATCTGCCTTTAACTTGTTCGCAACCGGCGTACATATCCAGTTGGACAACAAGGAACCATACAATGTTGTGATAAGTGCTACCGCCATCGCAGGACCGATTGCAGAAGCATCATCCATGTTATAAAGCATGTTAACCAGACCTACCAGCGTACCAATCATACCCCAGGCAGGACCCATGGAACCCAACGTCTCCCAGAAACTAATGCAGTTCTTGTGTCTGGATTCAATACCCACCAGTTCGGTTTCCATAATATTTCGAACCAAATCCGGGTCGGTACCGTCTACAATCAGAAGAATACCCTTCTTCATAAACGGCTCATCCAGTTCTGCCGCAGCCTCCTCCAAAGAAAGCAAGCCTTCCTTTCTGGCAACATTGGACAAATCTATGATTTTTTTAATCATCTCAGTAGTATTGACTGCCGGAACCTTGAAAATCAGCGTAAAACTCTTTAATCCGGAAACGAAATCCTGCATCGAATAACAACATAAGGTAGCCGCTATTGCACCACCAAATGTAATAATCGCGGACGGCACGTCGATATATCGAACGAAACCGGATAAACCCGCTGCAGAAATAATACCGAACAACAACATTCCAAGGCAAAGGAGCATACCGATTAAAGATGCTATATCCACTTAAATCACCCCTTTATGCATAGAAAGACCCCTAAGCATAAATATCCTTTCTATACGATTTTACTAAATTTTTTATCTCTTGTCTACTTTCTTTTACAATAATTTTTTTGCCGGTGGTAAGGGTAATCACCGTATCCGGAGTTTCTTCCACAATCTCAAACAAATGCGGATTTACCAATATTTTCGTCCCATTTATCTTGGTAACTTCAATCATTTTTATCCCCCCATACAAACCACTTAAGGGACGGAATATGCATCCGCCCCTTGATACTTCTATTTATATTGCTAAATAATAACATTTATCCGGCTATTAACCTATGAACCAATCAACCGCTTACGCTTATCTCTTCAGGTTGGTAAGTTCT
>DCGY01000002.1:100570-102419 GCA_002314715.1 Lachnospiraceae bacterium UBA1766
GGCTGTTTGCCTGGAAACCACGCTGCGTGGTAATCATGGAGGTAAACTCAGCAGCAAGATCTACGTTACTCATTTCCAACTGTCCGGTTGACATATAGCCTCCATTTGCGGAAACATCCACACCGATACCGTCAAACTCACCGGAGTTCATGGTTGCCGCATAAAGGTTATCTCCCTCCTTGGAAAGACCGGATGCATTTGCGAAGCTTGCGGTAGCAATCTGTCCCAAAAGCTTGGTCATTCCGTTATCATAGCTTGCGTAAATCATACCGTTATTCTGTACGGATACACCAATCATATCACCAAGCATACGGCCGGCGCCAAGGCCATCCTCGTCACCACTGGTTGCACCAACGGTGGATGAACCGTTATTGTTTAAGGTTGACATTTTAGAGAAATCAATTGACAAATCAGCGAAATTCTCCAAAGAAACCTTTGCTCCGTTCTTGTCTGTAGCAATTGTGGAGAAATCAAGCGTTACACTGTCTCCGCCGCCAATACCGATAAATGCACCGGTATCGGTGTTGAATTCCAATACATTACCGCTGGTAACGGTGGTAGCGGTTACCTGTGCCTGACCATCGGGAGCCACCTCAAAGGTGTAATTGGTGTCAGCATCCTGATTGATTCCGTAAGCCTGTAAAAGATTATCATTTACGGTCGCATCCAAGGAAACCTTAAAAATACCGGAGGATAAGTTAAAATCTTCACTTCCTACGGTGAAGTCCTGTTTTAATTCAAATGTTACACTACCGTCTGCATTTACCACCGCACTGGTTACACCGGATAATCCAAGTGTACTCTCCCAGTTTGCCACTGTGGTAATATCTTCACCGGTACCGCCTACATGGTCCTTATGATAGTACTTATATGTAGAAGGGGTGGTGGATTTATCTTCGTAATATACCAATCCGTATACAGACTCCAAATCTGCTTTGGATACGGTACCCTTTCCGTCTGCGGTAATCTTAGAACCGGAGGTATAATCTCCGTCCGGGAAGGTATAGCTTACGCCGGAAATCTTACCGGTTTCATAATCGGTCAATGCATCCGCAGCGCTGAGCACATGATCAAACTTCTTGGTTGCGGCATCATATGTATAACCGTTTGCAAGCTGCTTTAATTCAGTTGAGGTAAAGGACTGGGTATTACCGAAGCTTGCAATATCATTGATATTGGAAATACCAAGTGTTTCGGTAATAGAACGACCCTTTGCATCCTTAATATCATCCAACTGTACGGTATACTGTCCGTTTGTCTGTGTCTTATGGATAGAGAACTTTGCAGTATAGCTGTAACCCAGCTTATCGTAGAAGTTCAGGTTAATGGTCTTTCCTGCTGCAGTAGCCACATCCACGTCATTCTTGTCCAAAATACCGGATGCATAAGCCTTTGTGGTAGCTTCCGGTTCGGAGGTCATATTTTCTGTACTCATAATACGAAGTGCAGAAACAGTATCCTGCTTAATCTTTCCGGTATCCGGGTCTACATTCCAACCCATAACATTGTAACCGGTGGAAGTCATTGCCAGGTTACCGGCTCCGTCTACGTAGAAAGATCCGTCACGTGTAAAATAATTGCTGGAGCCATTGTTTACAACGAAGAAATTGCTTCCGTTGATCATAATATCAAAAGGATTTCCGGTGGACTGGCTTGCACCCTGTGACTCAATTGCCACGCTGATGCCACCAACCTTTACACCAAGACCAATCTGCTTCGCATTGGTACCACCGGTACCGGTTGAGGCATTGGGTCCGCTTGCTCTCTGTGTGGTCTGGTTCATCATTTCACTAAAGGTAATGGAACTGGACTTATATGCGGTTGTATTTACGTTTGCAATATTATTACC
>DCGY01000002.1:102438-106878 GCA_002314715.1 Lachnospiraceae bacterium UBA1766
TCTTGGTCTGATGTGTTTTCAAACCTGCCACACCAGAATAAAGTGATCTCATCATAGTATTTGTTCCTCCTGATTCTTCGGAACCGCTGCCCTCCTTCTGTCATCGGGAAGGCTAGACCCCCATCCAGGTCCGGTCTATGCGATTACGGCTCCGTTAATATTTGTAAATACGTTTTCATTTTGTGTTGCACTGTCAATTGCGGTTACCACCATGCGGTTTGGTACATTTACAATAAAAGCAAGTTCATCCACGATAACCAGGGAATCTTTAATTCCTTTGGAAGCCGCTTTTTTCGTACCGTCCTCCAGCCTTCCAAGCTGTTCGTTTGTCAGTTGAATACCTCTGTCATTCAACCGAAGAGACGCATGTTTCGAAAACCGAATCGGGTCATTTTGTGTCTTTTCCAGGTTCTTTTGTGCAAGTACCTGTCCAAAGGTGGGTCCCTCCTGAACCGTCTCTTCTCTGGCCGCCCCCGTTAAATTCGGATACCGGTCGGTGAGCTGTTCGATGGAAAGGAATCCGCTGTTTCGAATATCCATATTCTTCAAACTCCTTCTCGTCTGCTCCATCAATACTAGACACTAATTACTCTTCATTTGCCTGCTCGTCTGTCTGCTGTTCTGCCGCGGTCTTTAACTCACTGATTTTGGATACATAAGAATCAATTTTTGTTTTCACATCCGATGCAACGAAAGACTTTTCGTAATCTGTCATTTCATCATAAATATTCTTCAGTGAAAGTACGTTCTCGGAATCCGAAATCGTTAAGTTTTCAAGGCTGGGTAATTTATTTGTTTTCTGTACATATTCTGTTGCTTTGTTACATGCGGAAAGATATTCCTTATCTGCCACCGTATCCAAATCATCCATGGAATACAGCTGTTCATCAATCGAAAGATATGCTTTTCCGTTTTCGTATACCACGTAATCCACTTTACCCTGAACATATTTGGTATCGCCTGTGGAAGAAGTCGTCTTGATATAAACCTCTTCACCCACCAATGCACTCGCTCTCTGCAGGTCCATACTGGAGGACATATTCTGCATCTGTTCTACCTGTGAAAACTGTGCATACTGTGAAATATATTCTGTATTGGAAGTAGGCTCCATGGGATCCTGGTATTTCATCTGTGCAACCAGTAACTGAAGGAATGCGTCCTTATCCATACCGGTGCTGGTTGTTTCCTGCGACTTCTTCAAAGAGCTCTGAGAAGCACTTTCCACGATCTGTCCATCTTTGATTGTTTGTACTAAAGCCATAGCTTTCTCCTTACATTAAGCGGTATAATCTACCGTTGTTCCGTTTGCAGCCATCATTTCTCTGGTAAGAACTTCTTCCCGGTCCATACCGGTTAAGTCCTCTCCGGCAAGGGAATCATCCAACTGAATTCTGCGGGTGCGTCCTTTCTTTTCCTGGGGCTGTTCGTTGCGTTCATTTCCCTGGTCCAGGTTTCTTTCAAACTCATGGGTCTGAACGGTTACTTCAATTGCTTCAACCTTAATTCCCTGTTGTTCAAAGGTCTCCTTTAACTGAATCATCTGACTTTCCAGGGCTGCTTTCACTGCGTCGTTTTGTGCGACAAACTGTGCGGTTACCACTCCACCCTTGCTCGCCAGCTGAACCTGTAACGAACCAAGGCTTGCGGGATGCAATTGCATGGTCAGCTGATTGCTCTCGGGTCTGAGCTGAATCTTCATAAAGTCCATAATCTGACGCATAATATTTTGGGTATCTGTGTCAAAATGACTTCCCTCTACACCGGCTTGTTCGAAAGAAACATTCTGTGTGTCGGAAATCGTGTTCTGGAATGCCACAGGCTCTTCATGGGAAGTTTTCTCTGCCGATTTATGTCTTTCCGAAGCACCCTGTCTTTCCCCGAATTCGGATGATTGTTTGCCTTCATTCTCCACCGCTGTGTTCTTTTCTGCTACATTCGGCACATTTTCATCCAGCAGCGAAACATTCTCTTCTTTCGAATCCGTTCTCATATCTTCCACTTCGATTTTGGGTTCTGCAAGCTGCATTACCGTTTCCTTGGATATTCCTGCGTCCGAAGCGATTTCTGTTACTGCGTCCTGCTTCATCTGCATGATATCCCGGTATCCTGCGTAGAGTTCTTCATTCGTAACCAATGAGAAGGAATCATTCTCTCCCGATGCTTCCAAAAGAAGTTCGCCCAACTTATCCGTCGAGAACAAATCAAGCATAGACATCTGTTTTTCGTCCATAATGCCCTGTAACTCTTCTACCGGAACATCAAAGGTATCACTGATTTGCTGTAACAAATCCATGGCCTTTTCCATCAGCAGGCTCGCCACTTTTTCCTGGTTTTCCGGAGTCAGTTCTTCTTCCGTTTCTTCCGTTTTCTCCGAAATTTTACGCTCCACGGTTTTGGTTCGATAAGTTTCTTCCTTTCGAACGTTCTTCGGTTCTGCCGGTTTTGCGCTTGTACTTTGTTTCGGCGCAACAGCCTGATCGGTCTCCTTGTTCAAAACATCCTTAAACAATCCATTCTGACCTTGGCCTGCAGCACTTACAGAAAATGCTTTGTTTTGTCCGAAAGCCGCCATCGCCATACCTACATCCTGAATCGATGTATTTGCCATACTGCTCCTCCTTTCCGAAAATTTAGGTTTTCACCTATGTATTATTTATCGGTTTGGGAGTCATATAACTTAAGACTCGGGGTCCATAATTTTTGTCAAATTCGCAGCCATCTGAGCATCCATAACGCCCAAAATAGCGCCCCTGGATTCTGCACCCATGGCATTCAAAATCCGTGCCACCAGCTGCATTTCGGACTGAGAAGTCATCTTCTCAAAAATACCTGCGGCCTGCTTGGGCTTCATAAGCGAATACGCCTGCGCATACTCCTGGATTTCCTTTGTTTCCTGCAGCTGCGTGATTACCTGTTTGTAAATATACTCAGCCGTCGCAGAATCCATGGATTCATAATATTTTACGTATTCCTCAGCTCCCGGTCCCTTGTCCGCATAAACCACATCCTCGTAAAACTCGGTTCGAATACGTTGAAATTCCACCTGTTTCTTCTCAAATTCCTGCAAGCGGGTTACTTCCGCCTTCAGCACATTTATTTCCTCATCCTTGGTTGTAGATGCCAGTTGCAGCGTTTCCAACTCAATCTCCAGTTTTTTAATCTGATCTACCGCATCCTGCAGATGAGAATAACCGCCATAGCTTTCCGGATTCGTGGTTTCAATCAGGGTGTTTCCGGGCAAAATACGATTCACCACCGGAACATCCTTCAGAATCGGAGCCAAAACCGAGCTTCCGAATCCACCCACATCCAATTTGATAATAATGCAAATAATCGCAAGCCATAAAGCAACAATCAGCACGGTAGCGCCAAAGGTTACCAGTGTATTGCTTTCTTCCTCTTCATAGAGTTCGTCTTCCTTCTTGGCAATCTCTTTTGCGCGCTTCTTAGCTTCCTTCTTCTGTTCCTTCTGCTCGCGCTTTAAGTTCTTCTTTTCCTCTATGATTTTTCGTTTGTCTTCTTTTGCCTGTTTTTCTTCGGGCGTCAATTCCTTTGCCACTACTTACTCACCTGCCTTTTTTGACCGTAGGTATAACTTACCAGTTCATCTACCGTCTTTCCTTCCGCACGATTTTCTTCTTTCAGGAATTCCTCAAATGCCTGTTCACGAAGTGTTTCGTAGGTTTTCTTCTCTCTCATGGCTTCCGCCATATGTTCTCTGGCTTTTTCCACATTCTGCTCCGCACGCTGAACTTCCAGCCGTTGCAACGATATATAGCCATCCATGGCAATCAAAGCAGCCTTGTTTTCCTCGATTTCAAGGACTTTCAGTGTACCACAAAGCAATTCCCGGGCTTTGTTCTCATATTCCTTTTTTCGTTCCAACAATGCATTTAGCTTCGCCACTTCCTGGCTGTACACCCCCTGTGCCTGGGCAAATTCCTGTTTGGCCTGGGTCTCCATTTTATCCTTTATATCCAGTATGCTTTGAAGAGAATATCGAAATCTTGCCAATGTTTATCTCCTAAAAAGCTTCTTCTAAAATAACTGTTTCAGCTGTTGCAGCGTATCTTCAAAGGTAATCTTATCGTCCACATCCTGATGCAGGAAATCATTCACCGCATCGATTTTGGAAATCGCATAGTCAATGGTGGGATTACTGCCGCTTTTATACGCACCGATATTAATCAAATCCTCTGCTTCCGAATAGGTCGCCAGAACATTTCGAAGTTTTCCTGCCGCCGATTTGTGTTCTTTTGGCGTAATCTGACTCATACAACGGGAAATACTTTGCAATACATCAATGGCGGGGTAATGATTTTTATGCGCCAATTTTCGATTTAAAACAATGTGTCCGTCCAAAATACTTCTGGCCGTATCTGCAATGGGTTCGTTAAAATCATCACCGTCTACCAATACGGTATACAAGCCGGTAATAGA
>DCGY01000002.1:107053-107920 GCA_002314715.1 Lachnospiraceae bacterium UBA1766
TATTCTGCAATCGCTGTAGCGGTTTTGGCCGCTTTATTTCGTTCCAGAGCAGGGCGATCGGAGGTAGCCACTACCACCACGGAACGGCGCATACCCTCTTCTCCCAAATCTCTCTCAATAAATTCCCGCACTTCTCGTCCTCGCTCTCCAATCAGAGCAATTACGTTAATATCCGCTTTTGTATTCCGGGCAAACATACCCATTAAAGTAGACTTACCTACGCCGGAGCCGGCAAAAATACCAATACGTTGCCCCTTGCCTACCGTAATCAATCCGTCTACGGCCTTCACACCCAATGGTAGCACCTCATCGATAATTGCACGGCTCATGGGATTGGGAGGCAATGCCTCTACCGGGTATTTCACTCCCCCGATGGTGCTACCGTCAATGGGAACCCCCAGGCCGTTCAGCGTCTTTCCCAAAAGGGCATCACTTACTTCAACCTGTAACGGATGCTCCAGGTTTTCTACCTTAGAGCCTGCTCCGATACCATCCACCACATCATAAGGCATCAGTAGGGTTCTTCCATCCCGAAAGCCTACAACCTCTGCCGGAATCGGTACCGCATCCGCCGCCTTCGGGGTGATTTTACAAATATCGCCAAGCTTCACGTCCGGTCCTGCGGATTCAATGGTCAATCCAACCACATTTACCACTTTGCCGATTCGTACGAAATAATTCTGATCCTCAAGGGTATGATATTTTTCGTAATTTACTTCATTTCCCTGTATCATACATTCCTCATCCTTCGTAGGATAACAGTTTCAATTTCTTCGTTAATTTTTCCAGCTGTGTATCCAGTCCGCAGTCATAAATACCGCTTTCTGTTTCAATCATACATTCATTGCTTCGAAGGGTAACATCTTC
>DCGY01000028.1 GCA_002314715.1 Lachnospiraceae bacterium UBA1766
TTGGTGTAGAGATTTTCTTAAAGCACTTTTTGAATATGACAACTTCTCCATTGCCCCGTAAGGCAGACATTGGAGTGATTGAACCCGGAGAGAAGGAATTCAGCGCTTTTGTATTCAAGATTCAGGCAAATATGAACAAGGCACACAGAGACCGTGTGGCATTTATGCGAATCTGTTCCGGTAAGTTTGATGCTTCCATGGAAGTACGTCATGTACAGGGAAATAAAGTGATGCGTCTTTCACAGCCCCAGCAGATTATGGCAGATGAAAGAAAGATTTTAACAGAGGCTTATGCCGGTGATATTATCGGTGTGTTTGACCCGGGTATTTTCTCTATCGGAGATACCCTTTGCATGCCGAAGGATAAATTTGCCTACGAAGGAATACCTACCTTTGCTCCGGAGCATTTTGCCAGAGTGCGTCAGATTGATACCATGAAGAGAAAGCAGTTTGTAAAAGGTATCGAACAGATTGCACAGGAAGGTGCGATTCAGATTTTCCAGGAAGTGAATTCCGGTATGGAAGAAATCATTGTGGGCGTTGTAGGTGTGCTGCAATTTGAAGTGTTGAAGTATCGTTTGGAGAATGAGTACAACGTAGAAATCCGTTTGGAGAATCTTCCTTACGAGCATATTCGCTGGATTGAAAATAAAGATGAGGTGGATCTTGCAAAATTAACCGGTACATCGGATATGAAAAAGGTTAAGGATATGAAGGGAAATCCTTTGTTATTGTTTGTAAATCCCTGGAGTATCGGTATGACACTGGATCGAAACAAGGGCCTTGTTTTGGCAGAATTTAGCAAGAATTAACAAGTATGAAAAAGAAAATGATGGTTTTGCCGGCCTTGCTTTTGGCAAGTGTCAGCGTATTGTCCGGATGCAACGGGGAGAACCTTTCCGAACAGGTGATTTCTCTGGAATCCAGACCCTACATAGGACAAGATCAGTCGAATTCCGCCTACACAGAAGAGCGAGAGCGTAATTTTGTTGTAAAGAATTCGTTTTTGTATGGTTATTCTCTGCTGAATGACGCACAGAAGATTTGGTATGATGAGATGGTTTCGATTTTGGACCGGATGGGAAAAAAGGAAATGCTTTCCCAAACCGGAATGGACAAGGGACTTACTGCTGAGGATATTGATTCAATCTTTATGAGCGTGATGATGGACCATCCGGAGTTTTTCTTTGTGAAGGGATATACCTATGTGACGTATAAAAGCGATGGACAGATTCTTGGTTATGAGCTGACCGGAGATTACAGTTATACGATGGAGGAAGCAGGGGAGCTTTATCAAAAGGCAAGCCATCGGGCACAGGAGATTTGGGACGGGATTCCCAAGGATGCCGATTCTTATGAAAAGGTGAAATATATCTATGAAACCGTTATCCGCAATACGGAATATGTGGTGGATGCGCGGGATAATCAGAATATTTTATCGGTTTTGTTGTACGGACAATCGGTTTGTCAAGGGTACGCAAAGACGGTACAGTATTTGCTAAATGGTATGGGAATTGATTGTACGTTGGTACAGGGGAAGGTGATTTCCGGTGAAGGACATGCCTGGAATTTACTGAATCTGGATGGAAGCTATTATTATCTGGATGCTACCTGGGGAGATGCCTCCTATAACCGGGAGGCGGGTCTTGAAGAGCAGCAGGTTCCGGATATCAATTACGAATATTTGTGCGTTACGACAGCGGATTTAATGAAAACCCATATTCCCAGGGAGGATATTCCTTTGCCGGATTGCAAAGACACCGGGGATAATTATTTCGTAAGAGAAAATGCTTATTTCACGGAATATAACGAGCAATTGTTAACCCAATTGTTTCAGGTGTGGGAAACCAATCCCCAAAAGATTGTGGAACTGAAATGTGGGAATTCGTTTTGCTTTGAGCAAATGCAACGGGAATTGCTGGAAAATCGGAACATTTTCGGACTGATTCATATCGAGTTGGAGACCTTGGCCTATAGCATAAATGAAGAACAATTGTCCATGACATTTTGGATGACAAAATAAGGAAAAAATGATATACTGTATAAAATGCAGTTTTGTTGGTATTTATATATTCCGACAGAAGAAAGAAATGCAGGAGGAAGTAAAGATGTCAAACGAAGAAGTTAAGGAAATAGATAGAAGTGCGGTGATTTTAAAGGAGGATGACCAGGTCGGTGCGGTACAAATCGCAGATGATGTGGTAGCAATGATTGCCTCTTTGGCCGCTACAGAAGTAGAGGGTATCAGCTCTATGGCCGGAAACATTACCAACGAGCTTATGAGCAAGGTTGGAGTGAAAAACCTGACCAAGGGTGTGAAAGTAGATATTAACGGAAATAAGGTACGTGTAGCATTGGCACTTGCGTTGGATTACGGTTACAACATTCCCACCACCTGTCAGCTGGTACAGGCAAAAGTGAAATCCACGATTGAAAATATGACAGGACTTACCTGTAGCGATGTAAACATCCGTATTTCCGGAATTACCATGAAAAAGGACAGATAGGATAAAATATTATTATGGGAAGACACGAACAGAGAGAACAGGTTTTTAAATTGGTTTTTCAGACCGAGTTTAATGCACCGGAGGAGATGCCTCAGCAGATTCGTTTGTTTTTTGATGATGAAGAAAGAGCATTGCCTGAGCAGGAAGAGGATTTGATTTCAGAGCGTTTTTTGAAGGTTCAGGAGAAACTTGGTGAAATCGATGCCATGATTACAGAGCAGGCAACCGGTTGGAGAATTGAGCGTATCGGTAAAGTGGAGCTTGCGGTGCTTCGTTTGGCTGTTTATGAGATTAAATTCGACGAGGATATTCCCGATAGTGTAGCCATTAATGAGGCGGTGGAGATTGCCAAGAAATACGGTCAGGAATCTTCCGGCTCTTTTGTAAATGCGATTTTGGCAAAATTTGTAAAGTAAGGTGACAAGAATACGTAACGTATATTCCGTAACACAATTAAATGCATATATTAAAAATATGTTTACCCAGGACTACTTATTGCAGTCTCTTTTTGTGAAGGGAGAGGTTAGTAACTGTAAATATCATACCTCGGGACATATTTATTTTACTTTGAAGGACCCCAAGGGTACTGTTAGCTGTATTATGTTTGCAGGGAACCGTTCCGGTCTTTCTTTTCGTTTAGCGGACGGACAACAGGTAGTGGTTGGCGGAACTGTGGATGTATATGAGAGAGACGGCAAGTATCAAATGTATGCCAAACAGATTATCCTGGACGGAGTCGGCCTTTTGTACGAAAAATATGAGCAATTAAAGCGGGAATTGGAAGAAGAGGGCATGTTTGCTCCGGAGTATAAGCAACCGATTCCACCCTATATAAAAACACTGGGTGTAGTTACCGCTTCAACAGGTGCGGCCATTCGGGATATTATACAAATTGCCACCAGACGAAACCCCTATGTGCAGATTATTCTGTATCCTGCGCTGGTTCAGGGGCAAGGAGCAGTGCCAAGCATTATCAAGGGTATTCGTACGTTGGAAGCCATGCAGGTGGATGTTATGATTGTGGGGCGAGGCGGTGGCTCCATAGAGGATTTATGGGCTTTTAACGAGCGGGAGGTGGCGCAGGCAGTGTTTGACTGTTCTGTTCCCATTATCTCTGCAGTAGGACATGAAACGGACACCACCATTATCGATTATGTTTCGGATCTGAGAGCACCCACACCTTCGGCGGCGGCAGAATTGGCAGTAGCGGATTTTCGCTTGTTGCTTCGCCGGTTAGAGGATGAAAAGGATGCACTTGATCAGGGGATGCATCGTGTGATTCAGCGATACAGACAGCAGGCTTCATCCTATGAAATGCAGCTTCGCTATCTGAATCCCACCTATAAAATCAGACAACATAGGCAGTACGCCATTTCTTTGGAAGAACGTTTGCAGGAACGTATGCAGTCCGTTCTGAAAGCCAAAAGGCATGCCTTGCAGATATATATTGAACGGATGGAGGGATTATCCCCTTTGCAGAAACTAAACAGCGGATATGCTTATGTGGAGAATTCGCAGGGAAAGCATATCACCGGTATTTGTCAGATGCAGGTAGGAGAAGAATTGTACATTCGGTTAAAAGATGGATTTGCCAATGCAACGGTAAACCGGCTGGGAAAGGAAAATGGCGATGGCAAAAACGGCAACGAAGAAAAATAATCTTTCCTTGGAGGAATGCTTTGCTTCCCTGGAGGAGATTATCGGAAATATGAATCGGGAAGAGATTTCTTTGGAGGAGGCCTTTGCCTCTTACAGCAAAGGAATGGAATTACTGAAAAATTGCAATGAACAAATAGACAGAGTCGAGAAGCAGGTATTGGTTCTTGGTGGAGAGGATTCGGATGATAACACAGGATTTTCAGCAGAAGCTTAGTGAAAAAGCGAAACAGGCAGAGGCTATTGTATATCGTTTCCTGCCACCGGAATCAGGTTATCAAAAAACAGTATTGGAAGCAATGAATTACAGCGTGGAAGCAGGCGGAAAACGTTTGCGCCCCTTATTTATGATGGCTTCCTTCCGGCTGTTTGGCGGACAGGGAGAGATCGTGGAGCCTTTTATGGCGGCCATGGAAATGATTCATACCTATTCTTTGGTACATGACGATCTTCCTGCAATGGATAATGATGATTATCGAAGAGGCAGACACACTACCTGGAAAGCGTATGGTGAAGCCATGGGTGTTTTGGCCGGAGATGGTTTGCTCAATTATGCCTTTGAGACGGCCTTAAAAGCCTTTGATGTTGCTGCAAGTGAAGAATATCCCCGTGTAATATCGGCACTTCAGGTTTTGGCAAAAAAGGCCGGGGTGTATGGTATGATTGGTGGACAGTGTGCTGATGTGGAGGCCGAGAAAAAACAGATTGAATTGACAGAAGACAGGCTTCTTTTTATCCATGAATTAAAGACAGCCGCTTTGATTCAGTCTTCTTTGATGATTGGCGCGATTCTGGCAGGAGCATCTCCCGAGCAGGCGGATAAGATGGAACGTTTGGGATATGATATTGGTGTTGCTTTTCAAATCCAGGATGATATATTGGATGTCATCGGCGACAGTGAGGAATTGGGAAAACCGGTTGGCAGTGATGCCAAAAATGAAAAACAGACTTATGTTACCATTCATGGCTTGGAGAACTCCAGGAAGGAAGTAGAACGTTTGTCCAAGGAAGCTATCTCTCTTTTGCAGGAATTGAATGGAGACAGTGCATTCCTGGAGGGAATGGTTGATTATTTGATTGATCGCAGAAAATAAGATTACGTTAAGGGGCGTTATCTTTTTTGGGGATGCAGATGCGGAGAAAACTATGTTGCTTGACAGAATAGAAAATGCAAATGATATAAAGAAAATCGATAAAGAAGATTACCAGGAGCTGGCTGAGGAAATCAGACAATTTCTGATCCAAAAAATCAGTGTTACCGGGGGACATTTGGGCTCCAATTTAGGTACGGTGGAATTAACCATGGCACTTCATTTGGCATTAAATCTGCCGGAGGATAAAATTATTTGGGATGTGGGACATCAGGCTTATACCCATAAAATTTTATCCGGCAGGAAAGAGGGATTTGACAGCTTAAGACGGTTTCATGGAATGAGCGGCTTCCCGAAACGGAAAGAAAGTGATTTTGACTGCTTTGATACGGGACACAGTTCCACCTCCATTTCGGCCGGCCTTGGCTTCGTAAAAGCAAGAGATTTATGCGGACAAACTCACACTGTGGTATCGGTAATCGGAGATGGTTCTCTTACCGGTGGTATGGCTTATGAGGCATTAAACAATGCTTCCAGACTGAATGCAAATCCGTCCAGAGATGAAAAGACCAACTTTATCATTATTTTGAATGATAACAACATGTCGATTTCAGAAAATGTCGGCGGTGTATCCAACTATTTGAATTCCATTCG
>DCGY01000042.1:0-146 GCA_002314715.1 Lachnospiraceae bacterium UBA1766
ACCGGCAGATGCAGCTGCATTTACCTTGTTAAAGGAGCAGTTGGTGGAAGTACTTGGCACTTTGACAGAAAGAGAGCAGAAGGTGCTCCGTCTTCGTTTCGGTTTGGATGACGGACGTGCACGTACTTTGGAAGAGGTTGGTAAGG
>DCGY01000042.1:261-12165 GCA_002314715.1 Lachnospiraceae bacterium UBA1766
AAGTTAAAGGATTATTTGGATTAATTGGCATGAAAAAGAAAGAAGAAATCAGCCTGTCCATGCGATTAAAGGCCTTAACGGATATGGTAACCGTAGGGAATACAGTTGCCGATGTTGGGTGCGATCATGGTTTCCTGTCCATTTATCTGGTACAGCACAAAATCAGTCCCAAGGTACTGGCCATGGATGTGCGCAAAGGACCGCTTCAGGCGGCAACGCAGCATATTCGGGAAGCAGGGCTGGAGTCTTGCATAACCACCCGGTTATCCGATGGATTGGAAAAAATGGACGTGGGAGAGTGCGAGAGTCTGGTGGTGGCCGGTATGGGCGGCAAACTGATGCAGAAGATATTGACAGATAATCGCGAGAAAACCCGTTCGCTAAAAGAAATGATTTTGCAACCTCAGTCGGAGATTTCGGAGTTTCGCCAGTTCCTTCGACAGGAAAAATTGCAGATATTGGATGAAAATGTTTTGGTGGAGGCAGGGAAATATTACTTTATGATGCGGGTTGTTCCGGTGGAAGAAGTGCCTGCCGAGGAAAGAGATTTGCAACCGGTTTTTGATGCCTATGGGAAAACGGTATTGTTAAAGAAACATCCGGTGTTGTTAGAGTATTTGGAAAAGCGCAGGGAGGTTTTGACCAAGCTTTGTGAAGAACTGGAGAAAAGCTCAAAGGAGAAGACCAAGATTCGATTGCAGGAAGTGGAAGCCGAACGCAAAATGGTATTGGATGCATTAAAGTTTTACGAATAAAACAGGTAAAGGGGTGGCGTAATGTATACTGTAAGTGTAAACGGAAACAGCAGAGAATTTACGGAAGGAAGTACCTATGAGGATATCGCAAAGCTTTATCAGAAGGATTATGATAACCTGATTAATGTGGTATCTGCAGACGGTAAAATCAAGGAATTATTCAAGGAAATAACCGAGGATTGTGAAGTGAAGTTCTTTACCCGCAAAGATGATGTGGGATATAAAACTTACGTGAGAACCGCAACCATGCTCTTTACAAAAGCAGTTTGTGATTTGTTTGGAGAAGAGACGGCCAGAAAGACAAAGGTGAACTTCTCTATCGGTGGCGGTTTATATATTGATTCGGATGGTTTGATTGCTGCCACAGAGGAAAATGCTTCTGCCATTAAAGCGAAGATGCAGGAATTGGTTGCAAAGAAAATTCCGTTCAAAAAAGCATCCTATCCGATGGATGTGGCAATGAAGCTTTTCCGTGATCATGGAATGGAAGACAAGATAAAGCTTTTCCGCTATCGTAGAAGCTCAGCAGTGAATATCTATGAGTTGGATGGCTACTATGATTATTTCTACGGTTATATGATGCCAAACACCGGGTATGTGGAACTGTTTGATGTAGTTTTATATGATGAGGGCTTTATGCTTCTTTTACCCAGCAAAGAAAAGCCGATGGAAGTAGCACCTTTAAGCAACCGAAAAAAACTGTATCAGACTTTAAAGGAAAGTGACAAATGGAGCAAGAAGGTCGGAATTGAAACAGTTGGTGACCTGAATGATCAAATTTGTAATGGTTCCTTAAGTGAACTGATTTTGGTGCAGGAAGCAAACCAGGAGCGTCGGATTGCAGAAATTGCCAGAGAAATTGTGGATCGTGGAAATGTGAAGTTTGTTATGATTGCAGGTCCTTCCTCTTCCGGAAAGACTTCTTTCTCGCACAGACTTTCCATTCAGTTAAGAACCCTTGGAAAGGTACCCCATCCGATTGCGCTGGATGATTACTTTGTAGACAGAGAGTTTACGCCCAAGGATGAGAACGGAAACTACAATTTCGAATGTCTCGGAGCCATGGATGTAAAGAAGTTCAACGAGGATATGGTTCGTCTGTTAAACGGCGAGCGTATTGAACTTCCCACCTTTAATTTTAAAATCGGCAAAAGAGAGTATCTCGGAAATTATAAGCAGTTAGGTCCGGACGATATTTTGGTATTGGAGGGAATTCACGGACTGAATCAGCAAATGTCCTATGCACTTCCGGAAGAGAGTAAGTTTAAGATTTACATCAGTGCATTGACTACCTTGAATGTAGATGCACATAATCGAATTCCCACTACAGACGGTCGTCTGCTTCGCCGTATGGTCAGAGATGCAAGAACCCGTGGGGCGGATGCAAAGCGTACAATCGGTATGTGGGCTTCCGTAAGACGCGGAGAAGAAGAGAATATTTTCCCCTTCCAGGAGGAAGCAGATGCAATGTTTAATTCCGCTCAGCTTTATGAATTGTCGTTGTTAAAGCAATTTGCGGAACCGTTGCTTTTCCAGATTACTCCGGAGGACCCGGAATACTATGAAGCAAAGAGACTGTTGAAATTCCTGGATTATTTCCTGAATGTATCCAGCGAAGCACTTCCCAATAATTCCATTTGTCGAGAGTTTGTGGGTGGCAGCTGCTTTAGAGTATAGTTTGACAAAAAACATTGTTTGCATTAAAATGTGTGATGGTAAGTAAGACAGACGATCGCGGCTGTAAAGTGATTTACAGGTGAGGAAAGTCCGGGCTTCATAGGGCAGGATGCCGGATAACGTCCGGTGAAGGTGACTTCAAGGCCAGTGCAACAGAGATATACCGCCGGGTTCGCCCGGTAAGGGTGGAAAGGCAGCTTAAGAGACTACCGTCCGACTGGTAACAGGCGGAGCCATGTAAACCCCATCCGAAGCAAGACCAAAAAGAAAGCGATAGGTTTGCCCGACCTGCTTTCAGGTGGGTCGCTTGATGCGGCTGGTAACAGCCGTACTAGATAGATGATCGTCCAACGACATAACCCGGCTTATCGTTTTGCTTACATCAAATAAAAACCTCGACTTTTTTGTCGGGGAGATCCGAAAATGAAATCCCCTGAGGCGGTGTCCTTTCGGGGATTTTCCTTTTTTATGAAATGGAAGAAAAATGAGTAAAAAAAGAGAAAAAAGCGCATATTTCATAAGTGTTTTTTTGCTTGCGCTGGTTTTGGCAGCTTGTGGTTCGTCGGTAGATAATATCCACATATCATCCGATTCACAGATGGTTTCGACAGATTCTTCGGATGCGATATGGGTTCCATCCGAAGACAGTGAAGGAAATCCGGGGGAAGACGATTCGGTTTTGAAACAAATAGAAGCTTCTTTGGTATATGTGGTGTGTAAGGACCGGATGGGGAGCGGAGTGATTTACAAGGAAACGGAGAATGCCTATATTATTCTAACGGCAGGGCATGTGATTTCGGAGGATGAAAACAGTGCACATATTACTTTTCCGGACGGAACCACTGTTTTGGGTGAAATTATTTCCAATGCCAAGGGCAGAGATCTGGCCTTTTGCAGGGTGGAAAAGCCTGCGGGAGTACATGAACCGGTTGTGATAGAGAAAACTGCCTGCGACGTGTTGAAGTCTTCGGATGAAGTGTATGCATCGGGACAAGGTTACCTGGTTCCGGCTACCATATATTCCGGGCAGGTAGTAGCTGTGAATATCTTTTCGGAGGATTTGCAGAAGAATGTGATTACGACCAGTGCCAAATGCCAACCCGGTATGAGCGGCGGAGGGCTGTTTGATGCAAAAGGCCGGTTTCTGGGCCTGATTGTAGCAATGACAGAAGAACAGGAGGCGGTAGCGATTCCCTATATCAGTATTTTGGCCGAATCCATGTTGCTTGGTTTAGAATAATTTCATTTTTTCGGGACTTCTTTTTTATTAGGGAATCATTGACAATCCTTGGAAATTGTTAGAAAATATAAGGTAATGGATTAGACAGGAAATGTCTGATTTTGGCCTTTAAGACAGAAAGGAAAGAGAAAAATGACAAAGATTGACGTTGTATCCGGATTTTTGGGAGCTGGTAAAACAACTTTGATTAAGAAGCTTTTGAAGGAAGCTCTTGATGGTAGCCAGACGGTATTGATTGAAAATGAATTTGGTGAAATTGGTATTGACGGCGGTTTCTTAAAGGAAGCCGGTATTGAAATTAAAGAGATGAATTCCGGTTGTATCTGCTGTTCACTGGTGGGTGATTTCGGCACTTCCTTAAAGGAGGTTATCAGCACCTACGCTCCGGAAAGAATTTTGATTGAGCCCTCCGGTGTAGGCAAACTTTCGGATGTGTTAAAAGCTGTGGATGATGTGGCAGCGGAATTGAACGTGCAGGTAAACAGTGCGGTAGCGGTAGTTGATGCAACCAAGTGCAAGATGTATATCAAAAACTTTGGTGAGTTCTTTATCAACCAGATTGCTTACGCAGGAACCATCATCCTGAGCAGAACCGACAAGGCAAGCCAGGAGAAGATTCAGGAATGTGTGCAGATGATTCGTGAGCACAATGCAAAGGCCACAATCATTACCACTCCCTTGGACCAGTTGGAAGGTGCGACAATTTTAAGCACCATTGAGGGAGCTGACAAATTAGAGGATTTATTGAGCCGGATGCTGGAAGAGGAGCATGAGCATCACCATCATCATGAACATGATGAGAACTGTACCTGCGGATGCCATGACCATCATCACGACGACGATGACGATGATGACGACGAAGAGGAGCATGAACATCACCATCATCATGATGAAGAGGAACATGAACATCATCATCACGAACATGACGAGAACTGCACCTGCGGATGTCATGATCATGACCATCATCATCACCATCATCATCATGCAGATGAGGTATTCACCAGTTGGGGAATGGAAACACCGAAGGTATACAGCAAGGAGGATATCAGCAGAATATTGACCGCTTTGGACAGTGGTGAATATGGCATGATTCTTCGTGCAAAGGGTATGGTTGCAGGAAACGACGGTACCTGGATTTATTATGATTATGTACCGGAAGAGCAGGAAATCAGAAGCGGAAGCGCATTGGTTACCGGTAAAATCTGTGTCATCGGTAGCGAGTTGAAGGAAGAAGCTCTGAAGGAATTATTCCAGAAATAAGTGAGGAAGGGATGAATTTCATGAAGCCCGTATATGTAATAAATGGTTTTTTGGAAAGCGGTAAGACAGAGTTTATTTGTTTTACGCTTTCACAGCCCTATTTTCAGATTAAAGGAAAAACACTGATTGTTCTTTGTGAGGAAGGAGAGGTCGAGTATGACGACGCTCTTTTGAAAAAAGCAAATGCAGTAGTGGAATTGATTGAAGAGGAAGAGGATTTTCAGCCTGCAAAGTTGACAGAACTGGAAAAGAAACACAAACCGGAGCGTATTATTATTGAGTATAACGGAATGTGGAATTACAAGAATATGAAGCTTCCCTGGTATTGGAAAATCGAACAGCAGATTACCACAATTGACGGTCGATCCTTCCCGATGTATTACACAAATATGAGATCACTGCTTGCGGAAATGATTCGTAAATCGGAAATGATTATTTTTAACCGATGCGACGGAATCGAGGATTTGAACGTATATAAGCGTAATATCAAGGCAGTGAATCAGAACGCAGATGTGGTATTTGAGGGAAAAGATGGGGAAATCGATGAGATTTTCGAAGAGGATTTACCTTTTAATCTAAATGATAATCCCATTGTGTTGGACAATGAAGGTTATGGCATCTGGTACCTGGATTCTATGGACCATCTGGAGAGATATGTGGGTAAGACGATTCAGTTTATAGCATTGGTAGTAAAGCCCGACAAGATGAAGGCCGGCTATTTCGTTCCCGGAAGAATGGCAATGACCTGTTGCGCGGATGATATGGCATTTTTAGGATATGCATGCGAATACAAGGATGCAGCATCCTTACAGCCCAAGAGCTGGGTGAAGGTGACCGCTACCATCTCCAAAGAATATTGGGCGGACTATCAGGGAGAAGGACCTATTCTGCATGCAATCAGCGTAGAACCTGCCAAGGCTCCCAAAGAGGAAGTTATCAGTTTCAGTTAAATAAAAAGATGAATCTGCGTCACTCACATTTGTGGGCGACGCTTTTCATGTCTAATAGACTGGGGTAAATCGTATGGACCAGGAAAAGGAAATACAACAGATTAAGAATCGTTTGAAGGATTTGGCGGATAAGTCTTTCAGCCAGAATATGTTTACCTTCACGGATTTTCTGGGGATGGGAGAGCAGGATATTTATTACCGTATGGAGAATGAATTGCACTATGCGGGATGTACTTTTTTCGGTGGATTCGAAACGGCAGAACGCAGAATGTTGCGCTTCGGAAAAGAGGAGGAGCTTGGCTACACGGTGGAATTTCCGATTGTGTGCATTCACATTGAACCTTTGATGCATAAGTTTGCGGATTCCCTGTCTCACAGAGATTTTCTCGGAGCACTGATGAACTTGGGAATCGACCGCAGGCTGTTGGGAGATATAAGGGTGCTGGACAAAGAGGCTTATCTGTTCTGTGAGGATAAAATTGCCGAATATATTTGTGAACATTTGGATAAAGTAAAACATACCAGTGTGAAATGCTGTGTGACCGAGAATGTTACAAAGCTTCAGGCGGATGAACCACAAAGGGAAGTCCTACAGGTTGCATCTTCACGTATCGATGCGGTAATTTCCAAGGTTTACAATATGTCACGAGGAGATTGCGTCGAATACTTTCGGGCAGGAAAGGTGTTTGTGGGTGGTCGGATGTGTGAAAATAATTCTCGGATGCTGAAAAACGATGAAATAGTGAATGTTCGTGGTTTTGGCAAATTTCGGTTTCTGGAGGAACTGGGAGAGACGAAGAAAGGGAAAAAGAATATTGCGGTAGCAGTATTCCGTTAGGGGGAAATGTATCATTACAGTATCGTACAATGGCTATTTTTCTTTTATTTTTATTGTTTTTTTGGGTGGTGCTTTGAATCAACCTATGTATCACTGAAGTCAAAACATTTTGTGAATCGGGGATTCATGAAGGGGCCGTTTTTACCTCTTTACGGCAGTGGCGCGATTATCCTGTTAGTTTGTTCTATGCCCTTTTCGGATAACCTGTTTTTGGTGTATCTGGCAGGGTGTGTTGGTGCTACGGCATTGGAGTATGTGACCGGTGTGACGATGGAAGCACTATTCAAAGTTCGCTATTGGGATTATTCCTACCGAAAAATACAATTTCAAGGCCACATATGTTTGGTGTCTACCTTGGCCTGGGGTGTTCTGACAATTGTTATGACTCAGTTTGTTCATAAGTTGGTGGAAAATATTGTACTATCCATATCATCTAATGTTTTAACCGGACTGACATTTGTGCTTACGGCAACTGTATTTGCCGATTTCGCTATCAGTTTCAAGGAAGCAATGGATGTGCGGGATATTCTCATCAAATTGGAGAAGGCCAAGGAAGAAATGCAGCATATGCAAAAACGTTTGGATGTAATGATTGCCTTCACCGGAGAAGATATCGCAGAACGTAAGGAAGAATTTTTGGAAAAAGCTACCGAATTGGCCGATGCAATCGGTGTGCGTAAGGATTTCCTTATGGAGAAGACAAGTGGGTTGCTGGAAACAATCGGTGAAAAGAAAGACGAACTGGTGGATAAAACAAGCGGAATTGCGGATTCTCTTGGAGAGTATAAGGCACTGCTTACAAATCAGATGGCGCAGTATATGTCCGGATTGGAAAATAAGCGTGTGTTACTGACTGAGCAGGTTGAAAAGCACTTGAAATATGTGGTGAAGGGAAATCCTACTATGAGTTCGGAATACTTCCGGGAATCAATTGAAGAAATTAAGAAAAAGAACATGGATTAAGCCGGCGTCAAATCATTATCGTATAGATAAAAACCATATTTTATACAAAAACAGTATGGATGCTATATGGAAAATGAAATACATAGTGTTGCAATCTGTAGCATTTCTGCTCATAGAGCGGAAGACTAAATATAATCAGATTGCGAAATGCGGGGGATTGGTGTGAAAAAAATTTTTGAACAGTATTGGTCGGTTGCAGTATTGTTTTTGACATTTATGTACATCGGATGGAGATGCGCAATGGTTTCTGTGGAATCGCCCGTAGGACCGTTGGGAATTGTAATAGCGGTTGGATGTATGTACATTGATTTTTTGATTCAAGTAATTTTGCATGAGGCCGGACATCTGGCATTTGGACTTTTGACCGGTTATAAATATGTCAGCTTCCGAATTGGCTCCCTAGTATGGATTAAGGACCAAAATAATAAGCTTGCGATGAAGCATATGAAAATTCAGGGGACAGGCGGTCAGTGTTTACTTTGTCCTCCGGATGTGGAAATTGAGAAATGTCCATATAAGTTGTACCATTTAGGCGGTGGCCTGGTGAATTTAGTGGTTGGTGGAATTGCGATTTTACTGGCAATTTTATTGCCCAAGTCCCTGCTGACATACATTCTTTGTGAAGAGTTTGGTGTGATTGGGTTGGCACTTGGCCTTACCAATTTAATTCCGGCCAAATCCGGTGGCATGCAAAATGATGGATATAATCTTCTTGATTTAAGTAAAAACATGGATGCCAAAAGATGTATCAATTTGGTTCTTACCATTAATGCGCTCATGACAGTGGCAGACAGTTATGATGATTTGCCACAGGATATTCGGGACGAAATCAAGTCGATCGATTTTTCACAGATGGATATTACCAACAGTTCTGTTATGAATGCTTACAATTATCAGGCTGCAATTTACTATTCTGAAAGCAGATATCGTAGAGCATATGAAATACAGAAGGACATTATGGAAAAAGAGGGAGTACTTCCCATATTCCAAAATGAAGCCAAGTGTGAGTGCCTGTTCTATGAATTGACGCATGGAGCAGAGAAAGAAAAAGTAGATACCCTGTATGATACGGCACTACAAAAATATGTAAAAGCTACCGCATTATATCCCTCCAGACAGCGTTTGCTGTTTACATACTATACATTATTTGAAAAAGACGAAGAAAAGGCTTCCGGGGCCTATGAGAAGCTTGAGAAGCTGGTGGAAACCTATATGATTAAGGCGGATGCCAAGCTGGAATTGGAAGTGGCTAAGAAGGTTCGAGACGGTGTCTTGTCAGATGCGGATGAAGTGGAGGAGGATCCGATACCGAAGTCTGCAAGAGGCGTATCCGGTCAAAAAAAAGGTATCGGGGACGGTTCTTTTGGCCTATAAATTATTCCCATCGGATATAAAAAAAACACACAATCGGTGTTGCGATTGTGTGTTTTTTGTTGCTCTTAGATTAGAATTTCTTTGCGCCCTCACGGTATTTCTCTTCACAGTACTTGCAACGATATACTTCACGTTCCGGATCGGCCAGGATAAAGATGTGGGGAAGTTCCTGCTCGATAGAAGTGATGCATCTGGGATTGTGACATTTAATCACATTCTTGATTTGCTTGGGAAGAACCAATTCCTTCTTGGCAACAATTTCACCATTTTTGATTACGTTTACCGTAATATTATGATCGATAAATGCAAGAATATCCAGGTCCAGCATATCAATATCACATTCCACCTTAAGAATGTCCTTCTTGCCCATTTTATCACTCTTGGCATTTTTGATAATGGCAACCGTACAATCCAGTTTATCCAATTGTAAGTGTTCGTAAATAGCTAAACTCTTGCCGGCCTTGATATGGTCCAATACAAAGCCTTCTTCGATTTTTCCAACGTTTAACATCTGTTTTGTCCTCCTATACGGTAATCTGAAGCAATGTCAGAATCAAGGCCATACGAACGTACACACCGTATTGTGCCTGCTTGAAGTAAACAGCTCTGGGGTCATCATCCACTTCTACAGAGATTTCATTGACACGTGGAAGAGGATGGAGAATCAGCATGTCGCTTTTTGCAACCTCTAACTTGGAAGTGTTTAAAATATAGAAATCCTTTAAACGGATGTAATCTTCTTCGTTGAAGAAACGCTCTTTCTGCACACGGGTCATATAGAGGAGATCCAACTGGGGCATTACTTCCTCCAGACGGATAACTTCTTCGTACGGAATGTTTTTATCCTTTAGCATTTCGATGATATAATCCGGCACACGAAGCTCTTCGGGAGAGATGAATACAAAGCGAATATTGGGATAACGAACCAACGCATTAATCAGAGAGTGTACGGTACGACCGAATTTTAAGTCTCCGCAAAGTCCGATGGTATAGCCATCTAATTTACCCTTCAAATTGTAAATGGTCAGCAAATCGGTAAGAGTCTGGGTGGGATGGTAGTGACCACCGTCGCCCGCATTGATTACAGGAATACCGGAACGTTCTGCAGCGACCATTGGAGCACCTTCCTTGGGATGGCGCATTGCACAAATATCGGCATATGCGGAAATGACGCGAATGGTATCGGAAACGCTTTCTCCCTTGGATGCGGAGGAAGAAGCAGCATCGGAAAAACCGATTACCTTACCGCCTAAGCGAATCATGGCAGATTCAAAGCTTAATCGGGTTCTGGTACTGGGCTCATAAAAGCAGGTTGCCAAAATTCTTCCATCGCAGGCATGAGCGTATTTGCCAGGATTTTTTTCAATGTCTTGGGCAAGACGGAATAGCTTGTCCAATTCCTCTACGGTGAAATCCAGAGGATTCATTAAGTGTCTCATAGGAACACCTCCCAAAGTATTTTTTATTCTTGAAAAAAGTCGAAGAGGGAAAACTCTTCGACTTTGAATTAACGATAAGATAATAAATCTTCAACTGTCTTTCGCTTAGGTGCTACGGGTGCTTCGTCGGGATATCCGATGGGAATCAAAGCTACTAACTCCTGTCCTTCGGGAACCTGTAACAACTCTGCGGTTTTATCAACATCAAATAAACCTAAAATAACAGTGCCGAGGCCCTGTTCATAAGCTGCCAAACAAAATGCTTCACTGGCAATACCGGCGTCAAACATCTGCCAACCATCTCCTTTAACGGTAGAGAAGGAACCGTCTCTTTCATAACCGCAACGTCCTGTAACAACGGTAACGGCTACAACCATGGGAGCACTGTTAATGCGTTCAGCGTTTAAAGGGAAAATAGAAGTGCACTCGTTTGCCATACGGTCCTTTAATTCACCGGTAACGGCAATATATCTGGTAACCTGAGTGTTTTTCCAACTGGGAGCAAAAGATGCGGTTTCTACAATCTGTGATAAGATTTCTTTGGAAACCGGCTGCTCGGTAAATTTACGAATACTTCTACGACCCATAATACATTCTTTTGCTGTCATCATACACCTCCAATTTTCGCTACAACTAATATACCATTTTCGCTTGTGACTTGCAACGAAATATTTCGAAAAAAGAGTTTGAAAAATGTCGAAATAAATTTGCATTAAATGATAGGGTATTATATAATATTATAGTAATTTGTTTACGGACAGAAAGAGGAGGTAGTTAGAATGGCTGCAGGATTTGTGGAAAGAAAACGTTGGGTATTTTTTGCATTACCTTTTACCTTCACCAAATATACGATTAAAGAGGATATGCTTACCATTCAGACAGGTATTTTAAAAATTGTGGAAAATGACTGTTATATGTACAAGATTCAGGATGTTACCCATTCGGCAAGTTTGTTCGAGCGGATTTTCGGAATCGGAACCATCACTTGTTTTACCGGTGATACCACCCATCCAAAGTTGGAGATTTTACATGTAAAGCATTCTCATGATATTAAGGATTTTATTTTGAGGGAATCCGAAGAGGCAAGACTTAAGAGACGTACCGTAAATATGCTGGATATCGGCTCCGGCGATATGGCAGACTTAGAGGATATGTAAAGGATGGAAGGAAACACGGCATGTGTTTCCTTTTTGTACGTCCGTAAGAAAACACAAGCGTGCGAAGCACATTTGTGTTTTGACGGACGTACACGAAATAAATGCAGAAAGTTGCGAAGCAACGGCTCTGCGAAGCAGAGGGCATTTATGAGTGCGGGAAAGTGGCAGGGAGAAAGTTGCGAAGCAACAGCTCTGCGAAGCAGAGAGCATTTATGAGTGCGGAAAAGAGTGGCAGAAAGTTGCGAAGCAAC
>DCGY01000042.1:12236-13845 GCA_002314715.1 Lachnospiraceae bacterium UBA1766
TTGCGAAGCAACGGCTCTGCGAAGCAGAGAGCGGGAAAGTGGCAGGGAGTGAAAATGAACGATCAGGAAATCATGGAGTATATTGAGTACGTTAGCGGATTGGGAATTGTGCCCGGGTTGGACAGCATACGGGAACTTCTGAAGCGAATGGGCAATCCCCAGAAGGAGTTGGCTTTCGTGCATATTGCAGGTACCAACGGGAAAGGTTCTGTCTTGGCATATATTTCTACCATCCTCAAGGAAGCCGGTTATAAAGTCGGCAGATATTTATCACCGGTAATCTTTGAATATCGGGAAAAAATTCAAGTAAATGAAAAGATGATTTCCAAGAAAGCTTTGGGAGAGGGGATCTCCATGATTCGCGAAATTTGCACGCAGATGCAGGAGGAAGGACTTCCCCACCCAACGGTATTTGAAATTGAAACTGCCCTTGCTTTCTGGTATTTCAAGGAGAAAAAAGTAGATATTGTAGTATTGGAAACCGGCATGGGAGGACTTATGGATGCCACGAATGTGGTGGAAAACACATTGGTAGCGGTGCTGGTATCCATCGGTATGGACCATATGCAATTTTTGGGTGACACATTGGAAAAAATAGCCACCCAAAAAGCAGGTATTATCAAAGAAAACTGCCTTGTAGCTTCCATGGAGAATCCCAAAGAGGTGTTACAGATAATTGAAAACACTGCTTCCCAAAAGAACGCTCCTTTGACGGTGGTTTCAAAGGACCATATCAGTCATGTGAAATACGGACTGAAAAAACAGCAGTTTGACTATGCAGGGTTTAAAAAGCTGGAAGTTCAGCTTGCGGGAAATTTTCAGGTCATAAATGCGGCACTGGCTGTAAAAGTTGTACAACTTTTGGGTCAAAAGGGCTATCCGGTAAACGAAGCCGCTATTCGAAAAGGACTTCTTAATACCGTGTGGAGAGGGCGTTTTACCGTGCTGTCTCAGAAGCCTTTGTTTATTACGGACGGAGCCCATAATATTGATGCGGCAGAAAAACTGATACAGAGTATCGAATTTTATTTTACAAATAGAAGAATAATCTATATAATGGGGATGTTGAAGGATAAGGATGTGGAAAAGGTAATTGAAATGACCCATTCTTATGCAGATCAGATTATTACAGTTACGACCCCCAATGCCAAGCGTACGTTGTCGGCTTTTGAACTGGCGAGTATGGTGGCCAAGGTACATCCCAATGTTACAGCCGTGGACAGTATGGAAGAGGCGGTAGAGATGAGTAAGCTTCTTTGCGGAAAAGAGGATGTGATTCTCGCATTCGGTTCCCTTTCATTTCAGGGAAAGTTGATGGAGATTGTGGACAGGGATGGGGACGGAAGGAAAAGAAAGGCATAGTTTTCATGATAGATCAGGAAAAGATTAAAGAAGCGGTAAAGCTTTTATTGGAAGGCATGGGAGAGGACCTCAACCGGGAAGGATTAAAGGAAACACCGGACAGAATTGCCAGAATGTATTGCGAATTATATGGTGGTATGGACGAGAATCCCCAGGTACATTTATCCAAGGTATTTCCCGTGGACCACAATGAAATGGTTTTGGAAAAGGATATTGTTTTTTATTCTACCTGTGAACATCATATGCT
>DCGY01000042.1:13985-25538 GCA_002314715.1 Lachnospiraceae bacterium UBA1766
GATGCCATTATGGAGTACCTGGCTCCCCAGGGTGTAATGATTATGGTGGAAGCAGAGCATATGTGTATGACCATGCGGGGAATTAAGAAACCCGGCAGTAAGACCGTAAGTATCGCTACCAGAGGGGTATTTGAAACAGACAATTCTTTAAAAGAGCAGTTTTATGCAATGTTGCGTGGAGACAGCAATGGAACGAGTGAATCGAATTCTTAAAAATGATTTGTTTTTGGAATATTTGACAAAAAATAACACGGCAGAAGCAGACAGACGCTTCTGCCGTCATGGTATGGTACATTTTTTGGATGTGTGCAGAATTGGGTGGATCATGAATTTGGAGGAGGAACTGAATATTCCAAAGGATATGATTTATGGGGCAGGACTTCTTCATGATATCGGTCGTTTTCAGCAATATGCGGACAAAACACCACATGAAATCGCCAGTGCTGAATTGGCAGGGGATATTTTGACGGAATGCGGTTATGACCCGGAGGAAATGAAGGAAATTCTAAATGCGATTCGAAATCACAGAAACAAGGAAATCGCCATGGAGGCCAATTTGACAGGAGTCCTTTATCGGGCGGATAAGGCAAGCAGAGCCTGCTATGCCTGCGGGGTTTCCGCTGAGTGCAATTGGAAAAATGATAAAAAAAATCTGGAAATAAGGTATTGAATTTAAAGGGGTGAGAGACATCATGATTATTGGAAATCGTACCTTTGATGTACAAAATCATACGTATGTGTGCGGTATTTTAAATGTGACACCGGACTCTTTTTCGGACGGTGGGAAATGGAACGGTAAAGATGATGCATTATTCCATGTGGAAGATATGATACGACAGGGCATGGATTTGCTGGATATCGGCGGAGAATCCACAAGACCCGGATATACCTTGTTGTCGGATGAGGAAGAAATCGAAAGAGTTGTGCCGGTCATTCAGGCGGTAAAAGAGCGTTTTGATATACCAATTTCCTTGGATACTTATAAGAGTCAGGTGGCCAAAGAAGGTATTTTGGCCGGAGCGGATTTGATTAACGATATCTGGGGACTGAAATATGATAACACAATGGCGGAAGTAATCGGTAAATATCAGAAGCCCTGCTGTCTTATGCATAATCGGAAAAATAAGGATTATAAAGATTTTGTAACAGATGTTCTGGCAGATTTGCAGGAAACACTGGATATGGCGGAGAAAGCGGGGATTCCCAAGGACAGGATTCTGTTGGATCCGGGTGTGGGATTTGCAAAATCTTATGAGCAAAACCTGCAAATCATCAAGGCAATGGACAGATTGCAGGAACTGGGCTGCCCGGTGCTTTTGGGGTGCAGCAGAAAGTCTGTAATTGGTCTGACATTGGATTTGCCGGTGGACCAGCGGGAAGAGGGCACTTTGACAACTACTGTAATGGCAGTGATGAAAAAAGTGGCTTTTGTGCGAGTACATGATGTGGAGAAAAATGTGAGAGCCATTAAAATGGCGGAAGCGATTTTGAACGCATAGAAAATGAAGCGGGGACTTGGAATGGATGAAATCAGAATTGAAAATTTGAATCTGTATGCTTACCACGGGGTGTACGAGGAGGAGCAAAAAAACGGACAGAATTTTTTTGTGAATCTAACGCTTTATACAGATACCCAAAAAGCCGGAAAGTCAGACGATTTATCACTTTCCATTGATTATGGACAAGTTTGCCTTTTTATTGCAAAGTGGATGAAGGAGCATACTTACAAGCTACTGGAAGCTGTTGCAGAAAACTTAAGCGAGGCCATTTTATTACAGTTTCCCCTGGCCAGGGAAATTGATTTTGAAATATGTAAACCGGAGGCCCCCATTCCGCTACCTTTTGAAAATGTGTCGGTAAGGATACGCAGAGGTTGGCATCCGGTGTATCTTTCCGTAGGCTCCAATATGGGAAATCGAAGCGGTTATCTGAAATTGGCATATGATGAACTGAATCAAAATTCACGCATTCGGAACCTAAAGAGTAGCAGTGTTTTGGAGACAAAGCCTTACGGTGGGGTGGAACAGGATGACTTTATGAATGCTGTGTTTGCGTTGGATACCATGCTTACTCCGGCCGAGCTTTTGGAGGAGTTACATCGGATTGAACAAATGGCGCACAGGGAACGAAAGATTCATTGGGGCCCCAGAACATTGGATTTGGATATCTTGCTTTATGATAAGCTCATTTATGAAGACGAAAATTTAATCATTCCCCATGTGGATATGGAGAACCGGGAATTTGTACTGAAGCCGCTCTGTGAATTGGCACCAAATTACAGGCATCCTATTTTACAGAAAACCATAAAACAGCTTTTGGATGGATTGCAGACAGAGTAGTCGCAAAAGGAGACAAAATGGAAGAGAATGAATTCATTAATTTAGACAAAGAAATAGCCAAAGAAGTACTGGAGAAATTGCCTCCCGAAGAAGAAGTACAGTCTTTGGCCGAGTTTTATAAGGTGTTCGGAGATGCCACACGATTGAAAATTATGCTGGCACTTTTGTGCTCCGAAATGTGCGTATATGATATTGCTACACTGCTGGGAATGACCCAGTCTGCAATTTCACATCAATTGCGCGTCTTAAAACAGATGGATCTGGTGAAAAACCGCAGAGAAGGAAAAATCATTTATTACAGCCCTGCGGATGCGCATATCGTTACCATTTTAAGTCAGGGATTAGATCATATCGAAGAATAAGCAAGGCTTACTTTTCGGTGGCATTAAAAATAGAATAAGATGTGGAGCCGATGGGACAATGGTAGGTCGTACCGTCAATACCGAATTCCCTAAAGTATACATACTGGGAGGTCATATTGATTTTGGTATAGTTTCCTTCGGCAATCACTGCTTCATCAGTACCATCCGTACGCATCATTTTCAGCTGAGGGGTGGTACTGTTTTTTTGGTAATAAATATAGCCGTTTCCGATGTTATAGCAATCCACCCGATCCCTTGTTAGGATTTCTTTTTGCTGCTTGGAAAAACTGTAACGGGATAGGGCATAGTTGCGATCCACATCCATGTAATACAGGTAGTCCCCTTCGATGAT
Source organism: Lachnospiraceae bacterium UBA1766 (assembly GCA_002314715.1). Classification (GTDB taxonomy): domain Bacteria; phylum Bacillota; class Clostridia; order Lachnospirales; family Lachnospiraceae; genus Acetatifactor. The sequence continues at coordinate 17,039 of DCGY01000042.1, forward strand.
GGGATAGCAGGAATTGATGTTTAATATAGTGCTCGTAACGTCATCCGTGGGATCCAACTGATACAAGCTTAAATCATCAATCGTTCCGCTGTAATAGATTTTTCCGTTGTATACGCAGGAGGGATTGATGACGTAATTTGCCAAATCCGTACGTTCATTATTGCTTAAATTAATCTTGAAAAACGAAATCGTTTTATTGACGTTGGACAGAAGATATAAGTTGTTCCCCACAATCTGATTGTACACAATCACATCCTTGGACAAAATTTTGGATTTCGATCCGTTTCGTTCGCAACGCATATAGTTGTGGGTAGACATAACGTTCTCGAAGGCGCCACCACCGGCGGTTCCCATCTGGAAGTAATAAATATAGTTTGGATCCGCGATAATATTGGCAGGAATCGAGGTGCTGATTTTCCGGATTCTACTTTCGTCTGTGTTCATGCAATAGAGGGCACCGCCGTCATAGGTATTGGAAAAATAAACAACGCCGTCGCGCTCACAGAAGAGGCCGGAATTGTATAGATTACCGGCGGTATTTCCTACCGTATCCTCCGGATTTTTCGGCAAAGGCCTGACTTGAAAATATATGTATAAGGCCAGCAATGCAAGGACGGAAGGAATAATTCCAAAGAAAAGAATTGCTTTTTTGTTGGTGGACATAAATCTTCCCTTTCTGGGTCAAAAATATTTTGAAAAATCGGTTCTTTTTTTATTAGTATACATTGCATTTTACTTGCTATCAAGCATGTTTTGATATAAAATTATTAGAATAAGGCGGAATGGAAACCTGTGGAAATAACAGGCTTTTCCCCTTAAATGAGGAGAAGAAACGAAACGGAGTTTGGAGATGGATTTACTTGCTTTAAGAGATCAAATTGACAGTATAGACAGTCAGATTGTGGATTTATATGAAAAGAGAATGGAAATTTGTCAGGATGTTGCCAGATTCAAAATCGAGACCGGCAAAAAGGTGTTTGACAGACAAAGAGAGCAGGAGAAACTGGCCAGAGTAAAGTCTTTGACCCATAATGATTTTAATGCCCACGGCGTGGAGGAATTATTTGAGCAGATTATGTCCATGAGCCGAAAATTGCAGTATCAAATGCTGGCTGCAAACGGTTCTCAGGGCAGACTTCCTTTTATTGGTGTAAAGGAGTTGGAGACCCAAAAGGCCAGAGTGGTATTTCAGGGAGCAGAAGGATCCTATTCCCAAATTGCCATGAATTCTTTCTTTGGGGATTCGGTAAAGAGTTTTCACGTAGATACCTTCCGGGAGGCAATGGCTTCCATCGACGAAGGTGCGGCAGACTTCGCAGTTCTTCCCATTGAGAATTCCACAGCAGGAATCGTAAGTGAAATTTATGATTTGCTCACCGAGTTTGAAAACTATATTGTAGGGGAGCAGATTATTCAGATTAATCATTGCCTTCTGGGTGTTCCCGGGGCAAAGCTTGAGGATATTAAGACAGTTTATTCCCATCCGCAGTCTTTGATGCAAAGTGCGAAGTATTTGTCTGACCATGACTGGAAGCAAATCAGTATGCAGAATAATGCTTTTGCTGCAAAGAAAGTTGCGGAAGAAAAAGATATTACACAGGCTGCAATTGCCAGCGCTTATGCCGGTCGGGTTTATGGCATGGACGTGTTGGCAGAGGGCGTGAATCAGGAAAAGGAGAATTCCACCCGTTTTATTATTGTATCCAACCAGAAGGTATTTCGCGAGGATGCAAATAAAATCAGTATTTGCTTTGAAATTCCCCATATGAGTGGTTCTTTGTATCATATGCTGTCCCATTTTATTTACAATAATCTGAACATGACCAAAATTGAAAGCCGTCCTGTTCCGGATCGTAATTGGGAATATCGATTCTTTATCGATTTTGAGGGGAACCTGGCAGACAGCGCTGTAAAGAACGCCTTGCGAGGACTTCGTGAGGAAGCCAGAAATATGAAGATTTTGGGGAACTATTAGAGATGAGAGAACAGGAACTTATTTTATACAGAAATTTTTTGGATGAAGATACCTTTACCAACATTGCCTGGCTGATGGAGCATTACGAGGATGAATTCTACAATAAAGAGGATAAAATCAGCCTTTACTTTGAATGTATCCACAGTCTTGTGGAGCTGGGCGCCAGTCATGGTTTCCAGGGAAATTTGTGGCATTGCTATTTGGCCAATCTGTTGGTGAACAGCGAAAACAGTTATTCCATGGCAGCAGAAGTGCGCGGGGAACCGGTTGGAAGCTTAAATGATGTGGCTCTTTGCGATATTCAGGTGATTCGTGAGTTTTATGAGTACGATTTTTCCCGGATGGAAGCTGCTTTGGGCGTAAAAGCTTTTGCCATGGTTTCGAATTACGTAAGTGATGAAAAGGCCGGAAAAATCTACAATACCCGTATCAGTAAGCGTATTGTGGAATTGGCACAGACCTTGGCGGGTGTGAAGACCGCCCGGGAGATGAAGGATTCTCTGACACAGTTTTACAAGGAATATGGTGTGGGACGTTTTGGTCTGCATAAGTCTTTTCGTATTGTACATGATGAGAGGGGCGTGTATATTGAACCGATTTTAAATATCGCCCATGTTCATTTTGATGATATTGTGGGATACGAGGTACCCAAACAGAAACTGATTGACAATACCAATGCATTTGTAAGCGGAAAGCGGGCCAATAACTGTTTGCTGTTTGGAGATGCAGGTACCGGAAAATCATCCTGTATCAAGGCGGTTGCCAATGAGTATTACGACAAGGGCCTTCGTATTATCGAGGTTTATAAGCATCAGTTCCAGGATTTAAATGCCGTAATAAGCCAGATCAAGAATCGTAATTACAAGTTTATCATTTACATGGATGACCTTAGTTTTGAGGATTTTGAAATTGAATATAAATATTTAAAGGCTGTCATTGAAGGCGGTATGGAAAAGAGACCTGCCAATGTATTGATTTATGCAACCTCCAACCGAAGACATTTGATTCGTGAAAGTGTTTCGGACAGAGCGGAGATTCGCGAGGATATGCATACTGGGGATACCGTACAGGAGAAGCTTTCTTTGGCATATCGATTCGGTGTCACCATTTACTTTGGCAAGCCGAGTCCTATGGAATTCAAAAATATCGTAACCACACTTGCAAAGAGAGCCGGTGTGACAATGCCGGAAGAGCAGCTTTTATTGGAGGCAAACAAGTGGGAACTTTCGCATGGCGGTATCTCCGGACGTACGGCCAGCCAGTTTATTGACTATGTATTGGGAATGCAGGAGTAATTGTGTATGAGTGTAAAAACCTTTGCAGCAATTGATGTAGGAAGCTTTGAGACTTCCATGAAAATCTTTGAATTTTCGGGAAAGAATGCATTACGTGTAATTGATCACGTCAGTGAGAGCATAGATATGGGTAGCGACACCTATGCCATGGGCAAAATCAGCAATGAAAAGCTGGATGAACTGTGCCACTGTCTGAATCAGTTTCAGGATATCATGAAATCTTACAAGGTGGATGCATACAGAGCATATACCACCAGTGCGGTTCGTGAGGCCAATAACGGCATCATCGTGCTGGATCAGATTGCCCAGAGAACAGGGCTGGAGGTAAAGGTTCTATCCAATTCGGAGCAGCGCTTCCTGGATTATAAGGCAGTTGCGTCAAAGAGTAATGCCTTTCATCGTATTATTGAAGAGAAAACGGCTATATTGGATATTGGCGGCGGTAGTATTCAGATATCCCTATTTGATAATGATACACTGGTTTCCACCCAAAACCTTCGATTGGGTGTGTTGCGTATTCAGGAGGTTTTGACACATCTGAATGCGGGAAATTCAGAACTGGATGCTTTGGTGGATGAGATTGCCACTGCACAGCTATCCTTGTATAAAAAGCTCTATCTGAAGGATCGGGAAATCAAAAACGTAATTATAGTGGATGACTATCTTTCACCGTTGATTTTGAAACGCGTGGGGAATGATGTCGATAAAGCAATTATTACAGCGGACAGCTTTGATGGCTTGAGTAAATTGTTTGCAAGCCACAGTCAGATGGAAGCTGCAAAATATTTGGATGTGGCAGAAGAAAAGATTCCGCTGATTCGAATCAGCGCTATTTTGACCAATCGAATTGTGAGACTGATGGAAGCAGAGTTGATTTGGGCTCCCGGAGCGGGACTAAGCGATGGTATTGCATACGAATACGGAGAGGAATCCAAGCTTCTTCGCGGAGAGCATGATTTTGAAAAAGATATTTTGGCATGTGCCGGAAATATCAGCAAACGTTATATGGGCAGCAGGAAGCGTGCGGAGACCCTGGAAAATCTGACTATGGAAATCTTTGACAGCATGAAAAAGGTTCACGGTTTGGGCAAGAGAGAACGACTGTATCTGCGTCTTGCGGCGCTTTTGCATGATTGTGGCAAATACATCAGCTTGGTAAATATCGGAGAAACATCCTACGACATTATTATGGCTACGGAAATGATTGGGCTATCTCACATGGAGCGTCAGATTGTGGCCAGTATTGTACGCTTCAATCACAGTGAATTCTCAGAGTATGAATTTCTGGGAGGCTGGGGAAACGGAACCTTGGATCGAAAAAATTATCTGGTGGTGGCAAAGCTGACCGCAATTTTACGACTGTGCAACAGTCTGGATCGAAGCCATAAACAGAAACTGAAAGGTTTGAAGGCAACATTGAATGACAATGAATTAGTGCTTACGATTGACTCCCAGGAAGATGTTACTTTGGAAAGAGGATATTTTGATATGAGCGCTGAGTTCTTCCGGGAAATGTTTAGTGTAACTCCGGTTCTGCGATTAAAGAAGAAGTTCTAGAGGAGGAAAATGGTATGACCGATTTTTTGAATCCGAAATATTATACAAACAGAGAGCTTAGCTGGCTCCTATTTGATCATCGAATTTTAAATGAAGCCAGAGATAAGACAACTCCCTTGTTTGAACGTTTGAAGTTTTTAAGTATTACCGCATCCAATCTGGATGAATTCTTTATGGTGCGCGTGGCTTCCCTAAAGGATATGGTAAATGCGGGATATGATAAGAAAGATATTGCCGGAATGACTGCCACCGAGCAGTTGACGGCATTGCATAAAGAAATTCATCATTTGGTGGATTTGCAGTATTCCACATTGAATCGTTCCTTACTTCCCTTGTTGGAGCAGAATGGATTGAAAATTGTAAAGGCACACGAACTTCTCACTGTGGAGGAAGGGGAGTATGTAGATAAATATTTCATGGAAAATGTTTATCCGGTGCTTACACCCATGGCAGTGGATTCTTCCAGACCGTTTCCTTTGATTCGAAACAAGTCCCTGAATATCGGTGCGTTGATTTCCAACAAGAAAAAAGATGACGAAGCGGTATTTGCAGCGGTTCAGGTACCCAGCGTGTTGAATCGTATTGTAGAACTGCCCAACGGGGATGGTATTCGAAAAATTATCTTTTTGGAAGAAATTATCGAGAGAAATATCGACAAGCTGTTTTTGAATTATAATGTAATTTGCAAGCATCCGTTCCGAATCATGCGTAATGCAGATATGACGATTGAAGAGGAAGATGCGGCAGATTTATTGAAAGAAATTGAGAAGCAGATAAAAATGCGCCAGTGGGGCGAAGCAATTCGATTGGAAATTGAGGATGGTTGCGATAAGCGACTTCTGAAAATTTTGAAAAAAGAGCTGCCCATCGGCGAAGAAAATATATATGAAATCGACGGACCTTTAGACCTTACCGTTCTAATGAAGGTATATGGTCTGGATGGTTTCAATCAGCATAAAACACCGAAATTTGTACCTCAACAGGTGCCCGAAATTCCGGAGGGATGCGATATTTTCGAAGCAATTCGCAAACAGGATATTCTGATGCATCATCCTTACCAGACCTTTACGCCGGTAGTGGAATTTATCCGTCAGGCAGCAAAGGACAGCTCTGTACTGGCCATTAAGCAAACCCTGTATCGTGTCAGTGGAAATTCGCCTATTATTGCGGCACTTGCCCAGGCTGCGGAAAATGGCAAACAGGTAACTGTTTTGGTAGAGTTAAAGGCTCGTTTCGATGAGGAAAACAATATTGTCTGGGCACGAAAACTGGAAAAGGCCGGATGCCATGTAATCTATGGCCTGGTGGGTCTTAAAACCCACAGTAAAATTACCCTGGTGGTTCGAAAGGAAGAAGACGGCATCCGCAGATATGTCCATCTGGGTACCGGAAATTATAATGATGCCACCGCGAAATTATATACTGATATCGGACTTTTGACCTGTTCCGAATCCATCGGAGAGGATGCGACAGCTGTCTTTAATATGCTTTCCGGATATTCGGAGCCTCTGTTTTGGAATCGCCTGTCCCTTGCACCGTTGTGGTTGAAGGATAAGTTTTTGTATTTGATTGAACGGGAGAAAAAGCATGCGTTGGAGGGACGCAAGGCACATATTATCGCCAAGATGAATTCTCTTTGCGACCGTGATATTATTGCTGCTTTGTATGAGGCAAGTACCGCAGGGGTAAAAATTGACTTAATTGTTCGCGGTATTTGTTGCCTGAAGGTTGGCATTCCCGGTGTCAGCGAAAATATCACTGTTCGTTCCATTGTAGGCAATTTCCTGGAACACAGCCGAATTTATTATTTCGAAAATGATGATCATTATGAGATTTACTGTTCCAGTGCCGATTGGATGCCTCGAAATTTGGAACGTCGTGTGGAGATTTTATTCCCGGTGGAGAAGCAGGAACTGAAGGAAGAATTGATGCATATCCTTACCTTACAGTTGGAGGATACACAGAAGGCTTCCCTGCTTATGGCTGACGGCACATATGAAAAGATCGACAAGCGTGGAAAGAAGAGTATTTTGGCACAGGATGAGTTTTGTAAGGAAGCCAAAAGAAAAGCAAAAAAGGGCCAGATAGCGCAGAATACCAATGCGCGTCGATTTGTTCCCAAAACCCATACGGACGAAAACTAAAATAGAAATGTGAGAGATACAGAAATGAGAATTGTTTTGGCATCGGCTTCCCCAAGAAGAAAAGAACTTCTGAATCAAATCGGTTTGGATTTTGATGTGGAAGTAAGTCAGGTGGAAGAAGTCATTACAAAAACAGAACCCTGGAATGTGGTTGAGGAATTGTCCTGCCAGAAGGCCCGGGCGGTTGCGAAGGTTCTTCTGGAACGAAGGGAAGATGCCCTGGTAATCGGAGCAGATACGGTAGTGGCCTGCGGAGACAGGATTTTGGGAAAACCCAAGAGCCCCGAGGAGGCAGTAGCCATGCTTCATAGCCTTCGGGGAAGAAGCCATGAGGTATATACCGGAGTGACATTGATCCGTTCAATGTCGGGAGAAACAGTCACTTTCCATGAAAAAACATCTGTGACCTTTTGTGATATGACAGATGAAGAAATTTTGGAATACGTAGATAGTAAAGACCCCTTAGATAAGGCGGGAGCTTACGGAATCCAGGGCTTTTGTGCCAGGTACATAAAAGGTATCGAAGGAGATTACAACAATGTGGTGGGTCTTCCGGTGTGCCGATTGTATCAGGAAATAAAAAGGCTGATATAGGAGCAAGTTTATGAAAAGAGCGGTTATTTTTGATTTGGACGGTACCCTGTCCGATTCCATAGCAAGTATAAAGTACTGTGGGGATCGAGCATTGGAGCCATTTGGAATAGGACCTTTTCCGAAAGAAGATTATTTCTATTTTGTGGGAGATGGGGCAGCCAACCTGGTGAAACGTGCCTTGATTGCCGGCGGAGATAAGGATCTGAAACACTTTGATGAGGCATTTGCCGGTTATAAAAAATGGTTTCGTGAATATTGTATGTACCAGGTGAAACCCTATGATGGAATTCCGGAATTGATTTCGGCATTAAAAGAAAGAGGGATTCGCGTAGCCTGTCTGTCCAATAAACCACATGCAGAAACCATTCAGGTGATTGAAACCTTATTTGGAAAGGATGTCTTTGATGTGATTCAGGGGCAGGAGGAAGGACTCGCAATCAAACCCAGTCCGCAGGGAGCATTCCGAATATTGGATAAAATGAGACTGCTGCCGGAAGAGATTTTGTATTTGGGAGATACGGCAACCGATATGAAGACCGGTAAGGGTGTCGGAGCATTTACGGTGGGAGCTTTGTGGGGATTTCGTACCAGGGAAGAACTGGAAGAAGCACATGCAGACGCGATTATAGCGCATCCCTTGGAATTAATGGAATATATCTAAGATTTAGGAGAGAAAACATGAACGATTTTGATGAAGCAGTATTAAAATGTTTTTTGGACAATCAGTTACAGCTTTTTCCGGAAGCCGTTGCGGAGAATATGGAGGAAGCAGAAGATTTCTTAAATGATTGCATGGCGATTGTGGTAAATTCCGTGGATGAAGTTTGGGAGTATTTTGATGAAGAAGGCATTGATATGGACGGAGCATCAGGAGAGGAAATTCTTGAGGCTTCCGAAGTGTTTGATATCGGAGACGGAAGATATTTAATTGTAGA
>DCGY01000011.1 GCA_002314715.1 Lachnospiraceae bacterium UBA1766
GATTTCCGAGAGGGGAAAGGTATATAACGAGGCATATACCTTTCCCCTCTCGGAAATCTGTTTTTTCAGTGCATCCTCTGCAGGACTTTTCTTGCAAATCAAAAACACCTTGAAATGCCCATCCGTTTCATCCATCCAAAAATAATAAGAGAAACGGTAATATGTACCATATGCGGGTACAAAAAACACCTGCTCGAAATTTTGCTCTCCTGCCGCATATCGAGACCGTATTTCCTCCCGTTCCATTTCATAGGCAGAAAGCCTTTGAATGAGTTCTTCCTCCCCTTTTTGGGTATTCCATTGATGGACTTCGTCTGTAATCGTATCCCATAAATAACTGTAAACGGCTCCCTGCACCAGAGCCTGTACCAATGATTGATTCGAAAGCATACGCATGGTGTCCTTTCTCTATCTGTCTTTTATCCAATCTCCATACTCCGGAATGCCCAGTTGCTTTGCAGCTTCCTCAAAATAGCACTCCTTTATCTGCGGCCAAACGTCCGGCTCTCCTGCCTCATGGGACAGCTTTCCTGCCAGTTCCACCAATTCCGCCGCATGATCTATTCCCGTCAATAAAATCTGTATATTGCTGTTGATAAACCAATGGCCTTCGTCATAAAGTCCCATCCGAAAAATATCTTCCACCACCTTTTCGGAATCATAAGGAAGCTTCAAAAATTCAGGCGTCCATTTTCTTTTCCCGTCTGCCCGCAAACAATCCTGCAACACCATACACTGGGCATATCCGGCATCTTCGATGGCGATGCCAACGCAGCCCGCATTCATATAGGTTTTCTCCCCATAAAAGCTGATGCCCGGGTGATGGGTATGGGCACAAATCAGATAGTCTGTGTCCACTTTCTTCATCCACGCTCCGGTATTCTCCCCACCGTGCTGTAGCAATTCTCTGGTATTCTCCACCGAACCATGGCAACAGGTAATGGAGGGGTAGCCTTCCTTTTCGTAGCGAAAGCTTTTGGGCAGGCTTTCAAAAAAACGAAAATCCGCCTTTGTAAGTTGCTCGTAGGTATACAGCAGATTGCCGCTGGCCGAGTTGGGAATCCACAAAGGTCCTTCCCCTTTCCCCTGCCTTACCGCCTGCTGTGCCAGCATATATTCCTCACGATTTCCCCGCAGAAAAAAGCAGGTATGGGTCGCCCGAAAGTCATAAATCGCCTCCATGGTCTCCACCGTATAAGGGGTATCCGAAACATAATCCCCCAAAAAGAAATATTCCTCACAGCCCGACTTTTCCAGGTAATCCAGGCACACCTGTAGGGCTACCACATTGCTGTGAATATCCGATAAAACTCCGATTTTCATTCTTCATCCAATCTTTGCTATACAACCTTTAACAGGCGCAGCAAAATCATGATTTCATCCAAATGCCTGGGCTCATCCTGATATACATAAACATATACTACATAGCCCTTCTTTTCCTGTTGTTGGAAGATAAACTCCGTATGATATCCCAAATCATTGGCTCCGTCATACTTTGCCTGATAGTAATCGTATCGGGTACCGTAGAAGGTATTTACCCTATCCACTCTGGTGCCCACATCCTTGCCCAGAATATTGTTGGCAATGGCTTTTTCCACCGCAGAAACCTCATCCCGATCTGTGTAGTTTGCCAAAAGAGAATTGTCAAAATAACATACAAAAAAACTCTCCGGCTTCACGGTCTTTTGATCCAATTCATTCAGCCGGTACTGATAGCCCTCCATAATACCCAGGTCTTCCTCAATCAAATTGTGCTCCACGGCTTTCCATGCCGCCGGAATGGAGTAGACCACCTTTCCGCCGTTCAATCTGCGGGAATACATATTCAGCTGGTCCACAGTGGTTCCGGACTTGGTTGACCAGGCAGTCGATACAACGTTGGTTTCTTCTGTCTTCTCCACATAATCAAGGCTGATGGATGCCACATCCTGAAGAAGTGCCACCGTTACCTTGCCGTAAACCTTTACCAGATCACCGCTTTTGATCTTGCCCATGGCGTCCTTGGCTTCCTGTGAGCTACCGGTACACGCAATGGGTTTTACGTTCTTATTGTCCAGCGCATATAAATCGATCTGACCGTTTGTCACCTGTGCTTTTCCCAAAACCATCACTTTCTGGTTTTTATACAGATTTTCCGCACGATTGAAATTCACGGTAAAATCCGTCAGCAATTTGTCGGCCAGGATGTTCTGATAAGCACTGTTTGTATTCGTGTCCATTACCACCGAAGAATGAAAGAAAATACCTCCGCACAAAAAAACGCTCATCAGCAGCACGCACAAACAAAGGGCAATTCCTTTTTTACGCATTGTATTCCACCCCCTTAATCACAGCCATACATCAGCTGCATGGAAGAAGCAAGTCCCTCCAGCATGTCCAGAATCTGTCGGTACACATGGGCTTCCGCGAAATCATCAATCACGTAAACATAATCCTTCGCCTTATAATTTCGAACCAACACACTTTTTAATGCAGCCACATCCTTGCACACCTTGCCGTTGTACAAAATCCGCTCATCCCGCACCGCAATGGTATGGTTGGCATCTTTTTGGCCCAACTTATCCGGCTGCTGTGTCTGATTCTTATCCTCATCGCTGACCTGAGAGGAATCCTCGCCGTTCTTTTCGCCCTCTTCGTTTGCCGTATTTCCTTCCTGTCCATACGCTGCAGGAACA
>DCGY01000053.1:0-22279 GCA_002314715.1 Lachnospiraceae bacterium UBA1766
GAAATGGTACAAATAAAGAATCGCGCGTTATTTGTTAAGGAGGGGATAAAGAAGTATATTGGTTGAAATCTTTAGTTTGTAAAAGAATATTTAGTGAAAAAAGAGGCATATTTTTATGATATGCTTTTTTTGGAGAATTCTTCGAAAAGATATATGAGGGAAAGAGGTGACAAACATGAATAAACTTCATAACATTTTAATGAAGGGAATAGCTATGTTAGTTTTTGCTGCTACGGTTTCCGGAGTAAATGGTGCATGTAACCTGGTGCTTTTTGAACCAGAGGTTCCGACAGAATTGAGATGAAATTTATCAGGAACGGAGTGCGCAATCCGGTGCTGAGTATGTTTTGTCAGGTGATAAAGTATATTTTGCATTTCGTCCACTACCCATGGAAATGAGGAAAATGATGTATATAATGTGGGTAGGATATCTGAAATAGTACAAATAAAGAATCGCGAATTTATTTGTAAATAAGCCAAAGGAGAAAAAATATGAAACGCTTAAAGAAAATGATTTGCATGGGACTTGTAGGTGCAATGTTGATTGGAGGAACAACTGTAGCGAATGCGGATTATGTTAATGAGATGAAGGATGATTTGGCCTCTAATCAGTTCGTTTTGAGGGAAGGGACTCATTTTGTGTTGGATGAAAGCCTGGATTATAAAAATGTGAATATAAAACATAATCTAAATATTGGCGAATTTATGTCAATATTGGAAGAAAAAAGGAAATGCTATCAGAATGATCCGGAGTTTTATAAAGAAGCAGATAGTTTGCAAGTGAGTTGTGAACGGTTATTGTTTCGAAAGGCGATGTCAGCATACAGTGCGAGATTGTATATGAATGATAGAAATTCCGGAGAACTTTATAGTATTGGAAACAATGGACAAATTCTTTCAGCAAATGTTGCTCTGATTCAGCAAACACAAGGATATAATTGTGGCCCGACTTCTGCATTACAGGTATTATATGGACTGAATCGTCAAAATGCAATTCCCGGGCAAAATAATGCTGCCAAGATTAGTCAATTGGAAAGCGACTGTAATTCGGTGGGACAAGGAACAATTGTGTATTATTTGGTACAAGGAATTAATTTGTACACTACTTTTGCAGATTATGCATATTATTTGGCAACCAATATGACACAGAACCAATTTCAGAGCAAGGTAGAAACAAGCTTGTGCTATGATATGGGACCTATCTTACATGCTAGAACACAGTATTTGGGATATTATAATGGGCATTCGTCAGGTCATTACATTGCGGTAAGTGAGATTAATAAAATAAATCAAACGATTACATTAAAGGACTGCAACAATAATAATTCTTATTATGGTCAGCATGTAGTATCTATAGCAGAAGCTTTTTCATGTATTCATTCTGAATCCGGATACTATTTGATTTGCATGAACTATTAGTTCTTTTGAGGGGAGATGACTGGGGATGAAAAAGAAAAGAAAATGCGGATTTATCATTCTGATGGCGCTGATTAGCTGCTGGTCAATTGCAGGCTGTGGTAAGGTACATGGCGATGACACTACAATTGAAAAGGAGCAGTTGCTTAACTGGACAGATGCGGAGGAAATACGCTGGGAGAACGGAAAAACCGGTGAGAGAGAGGCGTTAAGGAAGGTAGCTTCCATTGAGAAAAAGGATACGGAAAGTCAGAATGATACGGAATGTCGCGTGGAAGCCTGCAGATGGACAGGAAAGGATACGATTTATCTGGTCAGTTATTCCCATGAAATGGAACAGTATACATTTCGCAACGAAATATTTTTGAACCAAGAAGGTGAAAAGAGTTTGCTGTATGAAACAGAAGAAGCATTTTGGGTAAATGAACTGGAGTGCAACGAAAAGCTTGCATTTTGGGTTGAGTATGTTTCACTTGGTGATGAGGTTCAATATCAAATCAAATGCATGGATTTCGAAAAGCGAAATGTCATGTGTATTGCAACTTATCCGGCAAGTGAAGTGGAAGAAATCTGCTTGTCTGTTTCAAAAAACTATGTAACCTGGTATGAGTCTAAAATAAATGGGGGCAGTTCCTTAAGGATATATGATATAAATGCAAATCAGATCCTTCAGGAGCAAGACAAAGCGGTGAAGAAGTATGCACCCTACGAAAGGGTGGATATTGTTGACAATGGGATTACCTATTTGGAACAGAGAGAAAACAGGGTATTCTTGATTCGTTATGATTTGCTGACAAAAGAAGAAACGAAAATTTGTCTGGGCGAAGAAGCGGATGATAAAAGAATAACCGGTTGTTTTTCAACAAAAGATTGGCTGGGGTGGTTTACAGACTATTCGGGAACTTATTATTTTTCCGGAACGCAGGATGATAAAATCCTTCGTTTGACCGGGGATACAAAACATAATGTCTTTTCATTTTGTTTATCGGATTGTCTGTATATTAATTCGATGAATACCTTATATCGATATGATTTTGAAACGAAAGAAATGGAAACATATGTGCTACCGGGGATAGGATTGCAGTTTCATAGAACAGAAAAGAACCAGATTTATATCGAGGTGAACGAGGGTGACGAGATGGCCTTGTATGAGTTATAGCCATGGGTGACAGACAAATTTTTCTACTGTCGTATATATAAATTGGGGAAATAAATAAAGAACTGAATAAAATGAAAAAATAGTAAAAAAGCAATGAGCCGAAAAATTCTCATTGCTTTTTTTGTTATTCATGAAGCGGATGGAACCAATTAGGAAGTATCCCTTGAAATGAGAATTGAGTCATCTATAATGTGGGTAGGATATCCGAAATGGTACAAATAAAGAATCGCGAATTTATTTGAAAAATATACAAATGAGAAAGGGATACATGTATGCGATAAAAATTTGTAAAGAATATTATATTTAAAAGAAAGGTGAATTTGTATGAGAAAAATATTAGGGATTGTATTATCAGTAGCTATTTTGGCAAGTTTTTTTTCAATCACGTCCAAGGCCTATTTTTCGGGAGATCGAGAAATTAAATATTACAATTTTGCACTTGATACAGATGAAACGGCAGGAGCAACTTCTGATTCTATGTTAAGAAGATACAATAGAGAATGGGTTATAACGGTATCTAGTAGAGCCAATAATTCATATCCGATTACTTATGGAATATTGTGGAATAATACTGACTCTTGGTCTTGGGCGATTACAAGTAACACTACATCTAAGCAAGGAGTTGGAAATTTTGGAGGAACATATTTTAATGCGAATTCAATCGGGATGTATCTGTACTTAGGAATAAAACTAGATAGCAGAGATTTGAATCATCAGGTTAGCTCAAATGGACAGTGGAGTACTGATGCAGCAAACTAAATAAAAAAGGAACCCGTGTCACGACGGGTTCCTTTATGTAAATAATAGGTGTTTTATGAAAAAAATATTGTGGATAATTTTTTTTGGTATTTTGAGTTTGTGTGGCTGTTCGACTGATATATATCAAAAAAAAGAATATATGGATGAAACGTTAGGTAGCTCTTCCATAGAGGAAATGAATGAAGTGTCTAACGATAATGTTGAAAATATATTACAGATAAATCTGGATATAATAAAAAAATCGCAGGGATTGCATCTTGTGGATTCTTTTGAGTTATATGATGGTAAGCTTGTAGATGTTGATGCCGATGTTGATGACATTATTATTAACCGTATTTCGAAATATCAAGTAATATTATTAAATATAGGTGAATCTGTTAAAGAAAAGTTGTTTGAACTTCGATATGGCAAAGAAAAAAATAATGTGATCTACGAGAGCGCAGGTGGAAAGTGGTTATTTTATTATTCTGATAGTTTGGGTGATTGGGATTCATTCAGGGTTCTTTTCCCTACAGCTGGACCATCTATCCCAGGTGAAGAAATATTTTCATTAACATACGACAATGTAGATTTGTATCCATTTGAAGATAACATTTTGGATGAAATAGAGGATTGTAAGGTTACATTAAATGTAAATGAGGCAATAGAAATGTGTAATAGATATATTAGTGATGTTGTCGAATTCAACGGATATAAACTCAACATGATTATACCATATGGAAGTTTGGGAAGAAGACCATACTATAAATTGATTTATAAGATGTATCAAGATAATGTTCCGGTTTCTTCATTTTATAACCTCCATTTTTTAGTGGATGAAAAGGGAATTCAAGAAATAAATGGGCCAATATATTCTTTAGAAGAAATTGAAATAGAAAAAGAATTGATATCAGTTACTGCCGCTTTAAATCTACTAAAAGATCAAAAAGAATGTATACGAAACTGGGGAGAGTTTTCGTACAAAATACGACAAATATCATTAGAGTATATTGTGGTTATGGAAGATGGTAAGCCAATTGCATATCCGTTTTGGCGATTTGTACTGGGTGAGACTGAAAAGGAAAAATGGAAAGCATTTCATATTATTTTAGGTGTAAATGCTGTTACAGGTGACGTTATTTCTGTGAGGAGAGGAGATACATTTTGACGAAATCTTTTTGGATACGAATTAGAAATTTAATATGCTCCCCTTTATTCTTTATATCGGTGGGAGTTGGTTTTTATTTGTTGGTTCGATATCGAATAGGATGTTTTATTGCATATTATTCTAAGCTCGGACCGGTTTCTTTTTTTGAAATGGGTGATGTGTTCTTAAATGACTTATGTTCTGGGCATACACTCAGTGGTTTTTCTTGGATCACATCAATTTTAGCAGCATTGCCGACAGCAACGTTATATTGTGATGATTGTGAATGGGGATATATTCGATTCATCTTGAGTCGTAAAAACAGAATGGTTTATTTGAAAGAAACATATTGGATAGTGTCAGTTGTGGGCGGATTGACAATAGCCGTGCCTTGCACTATGGCTACACTATTTTTTTTGGCTTTTGGGAAGTTAAATATTGCTTCAAATAATGTTTATAATTATGCTACTTCTTTTGACGAAACAGTCTATGGACATTACCAATTCATCTGGGGGGGAATAGCGTTAGCACTCTTCTTAATTGTTTTATCATTTGTTTTTGGGGCCTTGTGGGCTTCGATTGGATTGTTGATTTCTTTTTTTTGGGCGAATAAATATGCAACAGTTGCTCTTCCCTTTATTATTTATTTTATGATTCATTTAATGCTGTATCAAAACGGGAAATTGCTTGTTTTTAGTCCTGCAACGCTAATAATGCCTAATATCACAGCAATTCCATATCCGTTATTTCCGCTTATTTGTTTATTGGCTTATGTTTTAATTGTTTATACTCTTTATAGCAATTTAGTGAGGATTAAGATAGAGGATGTTTAAAATAGTTGTGCAAATGATTAAAAAAAGTGTATGTTCGGTCGAGGTCTATTTGGCTGTGGGAATATGCTGTGTTGTGGCTTATGTGAGTGTAATGCCGTTTTTATCCATTTGTGAGTATGTAAATGGTACTATTGGTTATATAGAAAAATATATATATTATTCGACAGATACGTTTATGTTAACATTAAATTTGTTTGTGACATTAATCTTGGGTGCGAGTTTTTTGTCAATTCAAGATCGGGCTGTGTATGAGTATGTAAGAATTAGCAGATTAAAATGGACCTTTATTCAAACAATAAATCTCTTTTGGATTAACTTGCTACTCCAATTATTTATTAATGTATTTCTATTATTGGTAAAAATGAATAATTGCCAGATGTTATCTGATTGGAGTATGATTTTACGACAGTTAGAACGAAATGCTGATTATGGGATAAAAAGAGCTTTTTTTTCTTATCCGAATTTATTTAGATATTCTCCTTTGAAAATCTTTATACTAAGTTTGGGGCTGCAAGTTATTTATGGGTTTTTCATGTCATTGGTTATGTATATTTGTATATGCATATTTGGGTATGCAAAAGGTTTTTTTATGTCAGTATTTTTTCATGAGTTAGAAAAGATAATATGTAGTTGGTACACCATAAGAATTCAAAAGTATACTTTGTGGGGAAATTGTTTAATAGTTTACCATTGTATAAAAGATGATGATTTGGAGGGATATATACCCATTGTGTATTCTCTGAAATATTTGACTACTGTGCTATTACTGTTGTTAATAGTAATCGTTATTCTTGCAAAGAGAAGGGATATTGGATGTAGTGCTTGGGAAAAATAAAACGATTATTGTGTTGATAAATAATATGAAATATGTGCTAGTAAGCGTTTTTTTAGTAGTGTTGGTTAGACCTCTTGAAGGAAATGTTCTTGATGCTATTGGTGGTTTTTGGCCACGGGGAATAGATGATATTGATTTCATTGGATTAGTGAGATGGAATGTTAGTATAATTGGTCCTATATTGGGTGATTTACTTTTGTATGAACAATATAGAGGCAAGCAGTTGCCATATGTTTTGCTTAGAGAAAAGAGTAAAAGAAAATACGTTCATATGTCACTTATTAATGTTTTCACTATGGGAGCAGAATATACAATATGCATTATGATTACGTTCAGCGTATTGACGAAAAATATGTATAAAATCAATTTTTTTGTGTACTTATTATTTTATTTACACGTTGTGTTAGTAACGATGCTGGAATTGTGCATACTCTCAATGAATACTATTAAGAAGTATTGGCTATTGGTATATGGAATCGTTGAGATTGTGATGCCAATTATTGGTGCATCGTTTGGCAAGTATGCTATTTATGTAATAACCTTTTGGGGAATGCCACAGTATATATATCATGTATCCAAATATAATTCGCAAGTTCTTTATTTGTTTATATTTGTTTCTGTGGGTATTATTGGGCTGCTCACAGAACGGTTTTGTAGATTATTAATTGAATAGGGGATTGAAATGATTGAGATTAATGGCGTGTCAAAGAAAAAGCAAGGAAAATATATATTAAAAAATATCACTGTTTGTTTTGAAAAAGGGAAAATACATGGTATTGTGGGAGAAAATGGATCCGGAAAGACAATGCTTTTAAGAGCGATATGTGGTTTGGTTCGAATTGATGAAGGTGAGATATTGGTGGATGGGAAAAAGATTGGAAAAGAAATTGATTTTCCTCAGGATACAGGTGTTATTATTGAAAACCCAGGATTTATTTCGACATTAAGTGGATATCGTAATCTTGAGTATTTAGCCTCTATTCGCGGCAAGATAGGAAAAGTAGAAATAGAGGAGACGATGAAAAAAATGGGATTAGATCCATTTGATAAGAAAAAAGTTGGGAAATATTCATTGGGGATGAAACAACGATTGGGAATGGCGCAGGCAATTATGGAGAATCCAGATTTATTGCTATTAGACGAACCTATGAATGCATTGGATAAAAAAGGGGCGCAGGAAGTTCGCCAAATACTACTTGAATTGAAAGAAAAAGGGAAAACAATTCTCATGGTTTCACATAATTGGGAGGATATGGAAGTTTTATGTGACGATGTTTATAAAATGATTGACGGCAAACTGTTCAGGTATAGTGGAGAATAATTCAAGGACTGATATCCGAAATGGTACAAATAAAGAATCGCGAATTTATTTGTAAATAAGAATACAGAAGGAGAATGAGAAATCAATTCCTTGATAGGTCGTGGATATGTTTTTAATCAGGAAACAGGATTCTATTATATGGCAGGATTGTTTTTAAGAACCATAGGGGACGGCGTTTTTGGTACTAAGGATTGTCCCTCGGTGGTTTGTTATTTAGAACTGCCTGAATGAAACTTTTGGTAATTGTCAAGATGCTTTGAAGATGCTACACTATTTCCAGAGCATCTTTTCTTTTGCGCCGCTTGGCGTGTCTAAATCACATCTATTTTTCTACAAAAGGAATCCATGCTTTTAAAATCACATCTATGGCGGGAGTCCTTTGCATACTAGGGATGGGATGAATTTTTTTCCTATCATTTATCATACAGAGGTTCTCTACGCACGAAAGGAGAGTCTCATGATGAGTACAAAAGAACAAAGAAAAACACCGGAGCAAATCCGGGAAGAGGCAGAACGGCAATATTTAAAATTGCGGTTTACGGATGATTTCCTGTTTTGCAAGATTATGGAGGACAGGCCGGATATTGCCAGAGATTTGGTGGAATTGATTCTCAACCGGAAAATCAGTAAGGTGGTAGTGAAAAAACAGGAACCTATTGAAATTACATCTGACGGGCGAGGTATTCGTCTGGATGTTTACGCGGAGGATGAAGAAAACACTATCTACGATTTGGAAATGCAGACCACAATTCACACCGAATTGGGAAAGAGAAGCCGATATTATCAAGGAATGATTGACCTGGATATTATGAAAAGGGGTTATAAGTACGACGAGCTTCGAAAGACATACATTATTTTCTTGTGTATGAAAGATCCCTTTGGAAGGGGAAAACATATTTATAGCTTTGAAAATCGGTGTATAGAAGAGAATGAAGTTACACTTGGTGATGAGACTTATAAGATATTTTTGAATGCATCGGGAACAGACGATGCTGTATCGGAGAATTTGTTGGACTTCTTCCGAGTGATGCGAACGGGAGAAGGGAATACAGATCTGGCAAGGAAGATTCAGGGTGAGGTGGACCGAGCCAGAAGACATGAGGAGTGGAGGACGGAGTATATGACGCTTTTTATGAGAGACCAGGAAATGAAGGAATTGGGCAGAAAAGAAGGTAGAGCAGAAGGTAGAGCAGAAGGAATAGAAGAGGGTAGAGCAGGCATATTAAGGAATATGTTAAACGCTGAGCTGGATGAAGAGATAATTCAAAAAAGTGGTTTTACTCGAGATGAAATCAAACAAATTCAATCTGAGAAATAAAAAGAATGAAAAAGAAAACGGCAGGATTACCTGCCGTTTTTGTCGTTCTTGAAAACCCATTCGCGTTGGATTTGATAGCTTAATAAAAAGAGAAGTGTATCTACGATTGCCTTGATGATCGTCTTTCCGAAGTTGCCAACGGGGATAATCAGAGAGGCCAGAGATACCAGTCCGGCAGAGGCTGCAAACTGGGCTACACACAGGATGTAGTAGCGTACCAAGGAAGAACTGCTGCCGCTTTTGAAGACCTTCTTGCGATTTAAGGTGTAATTGCAGAAGGAGGAGCAGAGTCTTGCAATACCGGTTGCCAGTACGATGTTAAACTTTCCGTCCGGCTGGAAATGGGACAGAATGGAAATAAAGATGTAGAACAAAATCAAATCCAAAATACAGGATATGATGGAGCTTGCGATAAAGGCAAAAATAATTTTGTAAATCTTAAAGGAGTCTCGTAAGGGATTAAAGTGGGAAGAATCATTGTCGTCAATATAGATGGTACGAATGGTTACTTCCTTGAATTCTACATAATTTGCTTTCATTTCCAAAAGCATGTTGGTTTCGTATTCATAGCGCTCGCCCTGGATTTCCAACATAAGAGGCAGGTGCTGTCTGGAGATGGCACGAAGACCAGTCTGGGTATCGGTAATTTTGATACCACAGGCAAAGCGGAAAATATTGCGGGTGATAACGTTGCCCATTTTGCTTCTGGGGGGAACATCGTCCTGAGAGAAGTCGCGGGCTCCAAGGATGACGTAATTAGGATCCTGGGAAAGCTTTTCACAGCAGGCCAAAATGTCATCGGGATGATGCTGATTGTCTCCGTCTACGGTGATGACACCGGTACAATTGGGACGGTTTTCCAGGCAGTAAGCGAAGGCGGTTTTCATGGCACGGCCTTTGCCTTTGTTTACCTCGTGCACCAATACGGTGACGCCGGGGAAGGTTTTGGCCTTTTCGAATACGGGATCGAAATCGCTTCCGCTTCCGTCGTTGATGACTACAATATCCTGAAAGCCTTTTTCGGTGAGACCGGTTAATACGGCAATCAGTTTTTCGTCCGGTTTGTAGGATGGTAATACAACCGTAATGTTCTTTACAAAATCGTTCATTTGAAATCCTCTTTTTCCGAAGCCTTTTCAAGTGACAAAAAGGCAATGATATGATATAGTGTATTTTACAATAAATGCGTAATTACTACAATGAAAATTTTGTGAAATGCGAGAGGTAAATAATCCATGAGACTTCGTAATATTGCCGGTTCCAGAGAGGTGATTGCAGAGAGCAAATTTGTAATCCCGGAAGATATTTTGGATCAGTGTCCGGGAACCTGGCAGGAGAAATTTGAGAAAAAACAGCCTTTATATATTGAAATTGGTATGGGAAAGGGCAAATTCATCCATACTATGGCTAAGGAGCATCCGGAGATTAATTTCGTGGGAATCGAGAAATTTTCCAGTGTGCTTCTGCGTGCCATTCAGAAGATGGAACAGGAGGAGCTGCCCAATCTTCGCTTTATTCGCATGGATGCAGAGGAAATTACCAAGGTGTTTGCAAAGGGTGAGGTGGATCGAATTTATTTGAATTTCTCGGATCCCTGGCCAAAGGATCGTCATGCCAAGAGAAGACTTCCTTCCAAGGAATTTTTGAAGCGTTATGATGAGATTCTGGTAGAAGGTGGTCAAATTGAATTTAAAACCGATAACCGTGACCTGTTTGATTTCGCGGTAGAGGAGCTTCCGGAGAGCGTATTTGAGGCAAAGGTGCTGACCTATGATTTGCATAACGATGCGGTTTTGTCAGAAGGAAATATTATGACGGAATACGAGGAAAAATTCTCCGCTATAGGCAATCCGATTTGTAAATATATTTTGGTTCGAAAATAAAAACGACAAGAGTGTCATTTCTGTGGACGATGATAAAATGAAAGGTGGTAGATATTATGGAGTGTATTGTAACTGCAGATAGTTTTGAAGAAGTAGTATTAAAGAACAATGTGCCGGTTTTGGTGGATTTTTATGCAGACTGGTGCGGACCTTGTAAGATGATGTCCCCTGTGCTTTCCGGCATTGCAGAGGAATACGAGGGAAAACTGGTGATTGCCAAATGTAATGTAGATGAAAATATGGAGCTGGCAGAGCGTTATAATGTGGCAAGTATTCCGAACATGCAGCTTTTCAAAAACGGTCAAGTAGCTGCAAATTATATTGGTTTCATGAGTGCGGATGCATTAAAAGAAAAGATAAATGCGGATTTATAAAAAGGCAAAGTGAAGGCCCTCGGGAGATGGATTCCCGGGGGCCTTTGTTGCGCACCAAAAGGTTGGTTTGGGGAGATTAGCCTTCCGCAGGGGCTTTTGGATATTTGTTTGTCTTTAGCATTCGGATTGCTTCTTCGAATTCCTCCACGGCCATTAGTCCCGGCTCAGCCACTTGGTAATGACCGGATGTGCCTGTGGAGGCGAACCAGCCGTAGTGATTCTGGTATAAAATAGGTGTGGTTTTCTCCACACCGGAGAGCGCCCGAATTTGTCTTGTGGTGGCTTCCCCGCCAAGCTCCAATAATGCATCCAATACCAACAGGGCATCCTCCCGATAACTGGTAATCAGTTTGGTACCATGTACTCCGCCGGTATTGCTCTTGGTTTTTCGCCTTTTAAACTCTGTGGAAAGGGCAGCTTTCTTGCCTTTGTTTCGACGTTGGAACGTGGAGAGTTCACTGACGATGGGCTCCGATACGATTTCGATGGACTTACTTCGTTTGGATACCACAATCAGTCCGATGCCCAAGCGCTTCAGAATGTAGATTTTGTCCTGAAAGGAGCGACGGTACAGATCCTTTGGCTTGAAGATTCCGATGTAGACAATATCGGTTAGCTTTTGGCGAAGTGCGGCCTGCTGTACGGATTTAAAGTCCAGGGTCTGTTTGAGCTCCACGGCAATACTCTCATCCCCTTTTTCCATGTAGAGGTCAATGTCTCCCACCTCTCCGTCGCAGAGATATCCAAAGCCCTCAAAATATGTTTTTATGGGTTGAAACAAGTCCTTTTCCATAGACGAATTCCTCTTTTTTCGCAGATGATAGTTTTATTTTAGCGGATGAATAGAGGTTTTTCAAGTAATGGTATAGTAGAGGCGGGAGGGCGGTTATGCTATAATGGAAACATTGAAGGAATGGGACCGGAATACAAACAGACAAAAGAAGCGAAAACGGAGAGGGAAGCATGAGTGAGCGGTTAACAGTCCAATGGGAAGACAAACGAATCTGTGCCTTTGAATTGACGGATGCCAGGGGGCAGTATAACGAGGAATTGCGTCGGACTCTGCGACTGGCCAGTCAGGAGGGGAGCCTTTGCTGTCCGGATTGCAAACAGCGCATGGTTTTATGTGCGGGGGCAATTGTGCAACCCTATTTTCGACATTTTACCTTGGCGGACTGTAACTATAGCATTGCCTTTCGGACGAAGGCGGGGCAAAGGACTTATTTGTGTAGACAAGCCCTGTATCGTTTCGCAAAAGATGCGGGATTTCCCAATCTGGTGCAGGAAGAAAAGAAAGATAGTCGTTTATCGCCGGTGGTGTTTGATGCACAAGCCGGAAAAATCGGCTATGTTTACCTGGATGGAAAGAATCGTAACTATAACGATTTGACAGAGCAGTATTTAGAGTATAAGGATAACGGAATAAGGCTTTATTTTTTCCTGAATATAGCCTTTCTGAGTGATGCACTGAATATCACCAGCGATGAGGCAGAATGCGCCCGACTAAACGATGGAGATATTTATTATCTGGACCAGGAGAAGAATTCGGTACGAATCCGACGAAAATATACAGATGAGTACGGTATCCGAAGGGAGTTTTGTGCGAACTACCAATTAAAGGAGTTATGTCCCGATGCGGATGGGAAGATAACCGGAGAATTTCTGGAACAGTTTCACAAGCTTCGAAGAGAAGAAAAGCGAAGAGCCTGGAAGGTGCTTCGAAATTCGGCAGAGGACGGAATTGATGAATTCTACGAGGATTTTGATTTCTTGTTGATGGATTCGATAGAGGAAATCTGGATTTTGCCATTCTTTCCTTTTCAAACAGAGGATGCAGAGGAGCATCGAAGGAAAAGGATGGAATTTCTGGAATTTCAGAATGAGGAAATGTGGCAGATGGAGGAAGATACCCGTTTGGAATATGCCAGAAATCTGGTGAAATATATTCTGGAGAGACGAAATTCTTGGGACTGGGCATAAGAAACCGAAAAAGTCGACACCGATACATCGCCCCCATACGTTAGACCGATAATCTAACGAAGGGGATCAGCGCAGCGGTGCCGACTTCTTTTTATTTCTGCTTATATTCCAGTGCTGCCTGTACAAATCCCTTGAACAAAGGATGAGGACGGTTGGGTATAGGGAGATTGTAGATTGTATAAAATACTAAACGTAATGTTTATGTTTGAGAATTTATATCGTCAAACAATAATATATAAAATCCAGTTTATTGCAGAGTTGATTTTCCGGTATCTTCTTGTTTAAATAACTCTCCAACAGATACATTGAGTATTGTGGAGAGTTTTTCTAATGTTTCAAAGCGAATTGAATCAGTGTTGTTTTCTATCATTTTTTTAAAACTAACATAGTGCATATCCATTTGTTTACATAACCAGTATTTCGTATGTCCTTGCTCTTCCAATATTTCGATTATTCTTAATTGTAACATGCTTATGACCTCCCGATATATTTATTATATGAGAGTGGGTTTGCTAAGATAACGTTGCTTCAAATAAGGTACCTTGAAATACGCTATTTAATGTGATATAGTAAAAATGAAGGTGAAAGGAGGAGAAAAATGAAGGATTTGCTGGCAATTGTGTCTTTGGTATTCGCAATTGTTGGGTGTGTGTTTAGTGTGTTTACATATTTCAAAACGTTTCTGTATGAAAGGAAAAAATCGACAATTGCGGCATATTTGGAGTTGCAAGATTGTATGGCAG
Organism: Lachnospiraceae bacterium UBA1766; assembly: GCA_002314715.1. Lineage (GTDB taxonomy): Bacteria > Bacillota > Clostridia > Lachnospirales > Lachnospiraceae > Acetatifactor. The sequence continues at coordinate 13,748 of DCGY01000053.1, forward strand.
TTTTATATTCATACAAAAAAGATGAAATACAAGATTTTGTTTATGACATGGAAACGGAAGAATATAAGGCATTAAGTAATTGTGTGGCAATGATTGAGATTTTTGCGGTAGGAATAAATAACAGGATTTATGATTTTAATGTTATGTATGAAATGTCACATGGTTATTTAGACAAAACACTTAGGCAAAGAATTGAGTACATTTTGGAGTTGAAATTAGAAAGAGCGGAAAAAGAATTCTATCCAAATATAAGGGTTTTGTTTAATAAAATGGATAGAAAAACAAAAAAGACAAAAATTGGAGAGGTAATAAAATGAATTTGTGGAATAAAAAAATGAAAGTTTGTGTGTGTGTTATAATTGCTGCTTTGATGGTAGGATGTACATCATGCGGAAGCACGGAAAAAAATGGTGAACAGGGAACTGTCGCAGAACAGAAAACTACGGAAGAACAGGAGGAAGTTACGAGAACCCTTTTAGAATTGGGACAGTCCGGAATTGGAGAAAATGAGCTGGAAGTAACTTTGATGGATTTTGATTTTTATGGGGAATCAGAGACTATACCATTACTGAATAAGAAAGTTCAACATGAAAAAGAGAATACTTATATTTGTGCGGTAACATATAGTTTGAAAAACACAGGTAAATCTCGTGCAAACAGTTATGAAACAGGTGGTATTATAGAATATGGAGATGGTTATGTGTTTGAACCAGATCATAACTGGGACGGTACATATATTATTTATTCAGAAGATGAAAAATCTAGTATGTTTATTAATGTACACTTGGATCCTTTGACGGATGCCGAAATATTACTCATGGTATTCGAAGTATCCAAAGAGATAGCAGAAAGCGATGAACCTATTATTTGGACTAATCATGAAGTTTCTTATAAGATTCGATAAGACAATAATTTTTTCCTAAGAGGGATATGACGGGATGAAATTTATATCAAAAATACTGGGCGTTTTGATGCTTTGGGGAATGTTAATATGTGTATCAGGATGTAAGGGAAAAGAAATTCCGCTAACGGTAGAGAATTATCAACAGTATTTAACCATTTATGCAAATATACAACCTAAAGATGTATCTAAGTCAATTAGTGGATATCAAGGATTAAATGCTTCTTTTTCAGATGAGTGCGTGCTTGATATTTTCGTAACGTATAATTCGGATAAGTATCAGTTTCGTGATGCGACTATCACGATTCAAGGAAGTGTTGACCTTGTTGGGTTTAAAAAGGGAGAGAATATTTTGTTAGATGAGAAAACAGTTGCTGCTTCGGCATTTCGTTTTAAGACAATCAGAATCCCAAAAACAGAAATAGACTTAAACGGAGGATGTGGCTGGACGGATATTGATCTCCCTTGGGATGGATATATTGCATTTTGGGAAGTTTTTTCGGAGTATAACTATAAAGTGGTTGATGTTAGTGGAATGGTTTCAATTAAATAATGTGATAAGGTGATTGGGTTAATACCAAAGAAAGTGAAAGGGACTGTAATTTTTACAGTCCCTTTTGCATTGGTGAAATATTATTTCCGCTTATATTCCAGTGCTGCCTGTACAAATCCCTTGAACAAAGGATGAGGGCGGTTGGGTCTGGATTTTAATTCCGGGTGAGCCTGGGTGGCTACGAAGAAAGGATGAGCCGGTAATTCACACATTTCCACGATATGGCCGTCCGGAGAAGTACCGCAAAGGGACAAGCCGTTCTGGGTCAATACATCGCGGTAAATATTGTTGACCTCGTAGCGATGTCTGTGTCTCTCGTGAATGGTTTCCTTGCCGTAAAGGGTGTAGGCCTTGGAGGCAGGATTCAGTACGCAGGGATAAGAACCGAGACGAAGGGTTCCGCCGATATTCTCCACACCGTTTTGGTCGGGCATCAAGTCGATAACGGGATGGGTGGTGTCCGGATTGATTTCGCTACTGTGAGCATCGGTATATCCGATAACATTGCGGGCAAATTCTACGATGGTCAACTGCATTCCCAGGCAAAGTCCCAGGAAGGGCACCTGATGGGTTCTGGCGTATTGGATGGCCAGAATCTTGCCCTCAATACCGCGGGAGCCGAAACCGCCGGGAACCAAGATGCCTTGGCAATCGGATAATACTTCTTCTGTATTTTCGGGAGTGAGAGTTTCGGAATCAATCCACTTAATATGAACGGTGGCATGAGTATCGATACCGCCGTGCTTTAAGGCTTCTACCACAGAAATATATGCATCATGGAGCGATACATATTTCCCTACAAGTCCGATGGTAACCTCATGAACAGGGTGCTTCAAATCATTTACCATGCGCTTCCAATCGGTAAGGTCCGGTTCGGGGCAATCCAAATGGAGACACTTGCAGGCTACCTGAGCCAGATGTTCTTCTTCCATGGCAAGGGGGGCTTCGTAGATATATTCTACATCCAGGTTCTGGAGTACCTGGTCGCTGGGTACGTTACAGAAAAGTGCGATTTTATCCTTGATGCCCTGATCCAAGGGATGCTCACTACGGCATACCAGAATGTCGGGCCAGATTCCCATTCCCTGTAAATCCTTGACACTGGCCTGAGTGGGCTTGGTCTTTAATTCCTGAGAAGCACTCAGGTAAGGAATCAGGGTAACGTGAATCAAAATAGCGTTTTCATGTCCTACGTCATGCTGGAACTGACGGATGGACTCTAAGAAGGGCTGGCTCTCGATATCACCTACGGTACCGCCAACCTCAATGATGGCAATATGCATCTCCTCGTCATTGGGATTCTGGTAAAAGCGGCTCTTGATTTCGTTGGTAATATGAGGAATTACCTGAACGGTACCACCGCCGTAGTCACCGCGGCGCTCCTTTTGTAAAACAGACCAATATACCTTACCGGTGGTAACGTTGGAATTCTTGTTCAGATTCTCGTCGATGAAACGCTCGTAGTGTCCAAGGTCCAAATCGGTCTCGGTACCGTCGTCGGTTACGAAAACCTCACCATGCTGAATAGGGTTCATGGTACCGGGGTCAATATTAATATAGGGGTCAAACTTTTGCATAGTGACCTGGTAGCCTCTTGCTTTCAACAAACGTCCCAGGGAAGCTGCCGTGATTCCTTTTCCAAGACCGGATACCACGCCTCCGGTTACAAATACATACTTTACTGCCATTTCTTTGTCTCCTCTCTCTTTTCTTCAAACGGTAAATTACAATAAAAAAAGAGCAAGGGAGTCTGTAGGAGCTCCTTTGCTCAAAAATAGAATCTTATGATAAATCAGATTAGCGATGATACAGGGTACTGTGCTGGTACTCCGGCTCGCTGGTCAGGTTAACACCCAGCTTGCTTAATACGTTCTTGTCCACCTGGGAAAGAATTACGCTGGTGTGTACCTCGGCACCCTTCAGGTTCTTTAACTGTTCCATAGCCCGTTTCGCATTGTCATCGTGAACGGCACAAATGGAAAGTGCAATCAAAACCTCATCGGTGTGAAGTCTGGGGTTCTTATTGCGAAGGTGTGAAACCTTTAAGTTCTGAATGGGTTCGATAATTGCGGGAGAAATCAACTGAACTTCGTCCTCGATTTCGGCCAATGCCTTCAAGGCATTCAAAAGCATTGCGGAAGCGGCACCCAAAAGCTCGCTGGTTTTGCCGGTAAGAATTCTGCCGTCGGGAAGTTCGATTGCGGCAGCAGGTTCGCCGGTGGTCTCTGCCTTTAACTTGGCAGCACCGATAACCGGTCTGTCGTTAATGGAAATGCCGGCCTGCTTCATCAGAAGCTCGATTTTCAAAACCTGATCGTCATCCGCACTGCCCTGTCTCTTTAAGCAAAGGGTCTGGTAATATCTGCGGATGATTTCCTGCTCGGCTGCTTTGCGAACGGCTTCATCATCAATGATACCGTAGCCTGCCATGTTTACACCCATATCGGTGGGAGACTTGTAAGGGCATTCTCCCATAATCGTTTCAAACATTGCATTTAAAACAGGGAAAACTTCCACGTCACGGTTGTAGTTGATGGTGGTCTCACCATAAGCTTCCAAGTGGAAGGGATCAATCATATTCACATCGTTCAAGTCTGCTGTAGCTGCCTCGTAAGCCAGGTTTACAGGATGCTTTAACGGAATGTTCCAAATCGGGAAGGTCTCATACTTGGCATAGCCTGCTTTGATGCCACGCTTGTATTCGTGATACAGCTGGGAAAGACAGGTAGCCATTTTTCCGCTTCCGGGTCCGGGTGCGGTGATTACCACCAGAGAGCGGGTGGTTTCGATATATTCGTTGCGGCCGTATCCTTCATCGCTTACGATGAGAGGAATATTGGAAGGATAACCGGGAATAGAGTAATGACGGTAAACCTTCATGCCGAGAGATTCCAATTTTTTCTGATATGCAATGGCGCTGGGCTGGTTTGCGAAACGGGTCAGACAGATGCTGCCTACATACAAACCATAGCCACGGAATGCATCAATCAGACGAAGTACATCCAAATCATAGGTGATGCCAAGATCGGAACGGACCTTGTTCTTTTCGATGTCGGCTGCATTAATGACAATAACGATTTCGGCCTGATCCTTTAACTGGGCAAGCATATTAATCTTACTGTCGGGCTTAAAGCCGGGGAGAACACGGGAAGCATGATAATCGTCAAACAGCTTGCCTCCGAATTCCAGGTATAACTTGCCACCGAAGGTAGCAATACGCTCTTTAATTCTCTCAGACTGAAGTTTGAGATACTTGTCGTTATCAAATCCCATAGCTTTCATGAACAGCCTCCATTCACCCGATTTGGCTCGTGTATTTTCGGATTCCAAATTTGCCAACAATAATATCTAATAATACATAACTTACGGTCTAAAATCAATGGGGAAATGCGGATTTTTTTTAGAAAATGTTTATAAAAAACACCTTTTTTTCACATTTCTTCACTTGATTTCTCTTTTTTTACTCTCTATAATAGAATGAGCGAAATGCCCCACTTCGACAGAATAACAAGGGTTTTTTCGGCTATACTATTGATGAGAAAAGAATGGAGATTGTATGGAAGATCATTCAAATAATAACAAGAACAACGCGCCCAAACGGCCCAGTCCGTTTATGGTGGCGCTGATTCTTTTAAGCAGCGTGCTTTTGATGTTTACGCTTTACAACGCATCCGGAGCCGGCAAGTCTCAGAATACGGTGGAATATACCAAGTTTCTGGAGGATTTAAAGGCCGGAAAGGTAGAGAGCGTAGAGATTGCGGACAGCGGAAAACTGACGGTTTCTTTGGTGGGGGCATCGGAACAAAAAGAGAATACCCAGGAGAATCCTTTTCTGACACAGATTCGTCAGAGCAATTTGACGTATACCACACTTTTGATGGAAAGTCTGGATACGCTGACCGGACGATTGGAAGAATACGGGGTTACCGGAGAATATGTCAAATCCAGTAATTCCAGTTTTTGGATTGATATCTTACTGACGGTTGTCTTGCCGGTTTTACTGGTATGGCTGCTTTTGGGATTTTTCTTCCGCAAAATGGGCGGCGGAGCCGGCGGCCCCATGGGAATGGGAAAGAGCAATGCCAAGATTTATGTGCAAAAAGAAACCGGCGTTACCTTCAAGGATGTAGCCGGTGAAGATGAAGCCAAGGAATCTTTGGTGGAAGTGGTGGATTTTTTGCACAACCCCGGCAAGTATTCCAAAATCGGTGCCAAGCTTCCCAAGGGAGCACTTTTGGTAGGACCTCCCGGAACCGGTAAAACACTTCTGGCGAAGGCGGTTGCAGGTGAGGCAAAGGTACCTTTCTTCTCCCTGACCGGTTCGGATTTCGTAGAGTTGTATGTGGGAATGGGTGCAAGCCGTGTACGTGACCTGTTTAAGGAAGCAAACAAAAATGCCCCTTGTATTGTGTTTATCGATGAAATCGATGCCATTGGACGCAGTCGTGATTCCAAGTACGGCGGCGGTAACGAAGAGCGTGAGCAAACCCTGAACCAGTTGCTTTCCGAGATGGATGGTTTCGACAGCTCCAAGGGAGTTTTGATTTTGGCAGCAACCAACAGACCGGAAATTCTGGATAAGGCACTTCTTCGTCCGGGACGTTTCGATCGTCGGATTATCGTAGATAAGCCGGATCTTAAGGGCCGTGTGGAAATCCTGAAGGTTCATGCCAAGGATGTAAAGATGGACGATACCGTGGATTTGGATGCAATTGCATTGGCAACCAGCGGTGCGGTTGGTTCCGATTTGGCTAATATGATTAACGAAGCTGCCATTAACGCAGTAAAGGAAAAGAGAGAATTTGTAAATCAGCAGGATTTATTTGCTGCGGTAGAGCAGGTTCTGGTAGGTAAGGAAAAGAAGGACCGTATCATGAGCAAGGAGGAACGTAAGATTGTTTCCTACCATGAGGTTGGCCATGCTCTTGTTGCGGCACTTCAGAAAAATGCTGAGCCTGTACAGAAGATTACTATCGTACCCAGAACAATGGGTGCTCTCGGATACGTAATGCAGGTGCCTGAGGAGGAGAAATACCTCAACACCGAGAAGGAATTAAAGACAATGCTGGTTGGATTACTGGGCGGTCGTGCGGCTGAAGAGCTGGTATTTGATTCAGTAACCACAGGAGCATCAAATGATATTGAGAAGGCCACAGGCATAGCCCGCAGTATGGTTACCCAGTACGGTATGAGTAAGCGTTTCGGTCTTGTAGGTCTTGAAACCGTTGAAAGCAGATATCTTGACGGCAGAAGCGTTATGAACTGCAGCGAAGTAACCGCAGCGGGAGTTGATGAAGAAGTAATGAGAATTCTGGCGGAAAGCTATGAGGAATCAAAGCGTCTTCTTGGTGAGAACAGAGAAATCCTTGATAAGATTGCAGATTATCTTATTGAGAAGGAAACAATAACCGGAAAGGAATTCATGGAAATCTTCCGTCGTGAAAAGGGTCTTCCCGATCCCGAGGAGGAGAAGAAAAATGAGGAGCCGGCACCGGAAGCGGAAAAGACAGAGGTCGTTTCTGCCGAGGATAATACTGCTCCTGAAACTGACATTCCCGCAGAGCCGGTTGAACCCGAAAGCAAGGATGATGTCCCCGGTGAAATATAATGTTTGATATAGCCGAAGAATTAAGTAAACTCCCGCATAAGCCGGGAGTTTATCTTATGCATGACAAAAATGACAACATAATATATGTCGGCAAAGCCAAAATTCTTTACAATCGAGTAAGGTCTTATTTTCGTGCGTCCACGAAGAAGACCCCTAAAATTCAGCGTATGGTATCCCTAATCGACCACTTTGAATATATCGTGGTTGATTCGGAACTGGAGGCACTGGTTCTTGAGAACAATCTCATTAAAGAATACAACCCCAAATACAATACCCTTCTTAAAGATTCAAAAACCTATCCTCATATCAAAGTAACTCTCAATGAAGAATATCCCAGACTGTTATCCGTAAGAAAAACCGCAAAGGATAAGGCAAAGTATTACGGTCCGTTCACAAGCAATGAAGCCGTAACAGGTATTCTTGAGCTCTTAAATGCTACATACGGACTCAGAACCTGTAACCGTGCCTGCAAATACGGAACATCAAATGACCGTCCCTGCCTAAATTATCATATGGGAAGATGCCTTGCTCCCTGCACCGGAACGGTAAGTCCTGAGGAATACAGGGAGAGAATTGACAAGGCAATGGATTTCTTAAACGGAAATGACAAATCCATTGTCGGTCTTCTTAAATCGAAAATGGAAGCCGCTTCGGAAAGCATGAATTTCGAGGAGGCAATAAAATACAGGGAGCTGCTCCAGAGTGCCGCGAAGATTATTGAGCGACAGAAGATAACGGATTCGGACGAGGAGGACAGAGATATTATCGGAATAGCCTGTGATAAACAGGATTCGGTTATTCAGGTCTTTTTCATCAGAAACGGTAAGATGATCGGAAGAGAACATCATCATATCGGAGATACGGAGGGACAGGAGCCCGCAGAGATTTTGTCGGAATTCATCCAGCGCTATTACACGGGAACCCCATATATTCCCAAGGAAGTTATGCTTCCTTTCGAAATAGAAGACGTATCAACCATTGAAGAGTGGCTGTCATATGTTAAGGGACGCAGGGTAAAGGTTCTCATTCCCAAAATCGGCGACAAGGAAAAGCTGGTGGAGCTTGCCAACAAGAATGCAAGCCTTGTACTGATTCAGGACAAGGAAAAAATCCTTCAGGAAGAGAAACGAACCAAAGGAGCAATGCAGGAGCTGGGAGCTTTGCTTGGAATGGATAATCTTCACAGAGTCGAAGCCTATGATATTTCAAACACCAACGGATTTGAGAATGTAGGCTCCATGGTAGTCTTTGAAGACGGTCGGCCGGTTAAGGGGGACTATCGCAGATTCAAGATAAAAACCGTTGCGGGACCCGACGATTATGCCTGCATGTATGAGGTAATTTCCAGGCGATTCATCCATGGCTTTGAGGAGAAAAAGAGACTGGATGCGGAAAATCTGGAGAATACCTACGGAAGCTTTGCAAGATTCCCGGACCTTTTGTTAATGGACGGTGGCAGGGGACAGGTTA
>DCGY01000053.1:22346-22488 GCA_002314715.1 Lachnospiraceae bacterium UBA1766
ATTCCTGTGTGCGGTATGGTAAAGGATGATACCCACAGTACCAGAGGCCTTTATGTTGACGGAGTGGAGATAGACATTAACAAGCATTCGGAGGCCTTTAAACTTATTACCAGAGTCCAGGATGAGGCTCACAGATTTGCAA
>DCGY01000009.1 GCA_002314715.1 Lachnospiraceae bacterium UBA1766
GCCATTACAGCTGCTATGCCAGATGGAACAGGATTAAAGAGATTCCACAATATGTATCCGGATCGTTTCTTTGATGTGGGAATTGCAGAAGAGCATGCAGTCACCTTTGCAGCAGGACTTGCGGCCGGTGGTTTAAAGCCGATTGTGGCGATTTATTCTTCTTTCCTGCAAAGAGCATATGATCAAATTTTACATGATGTCTGTATCCAAAATTTACCGGTGATTTTTGCCATCGATCGAGCAGGCCTTGTGGGCAGTGACGGAGAAACTCACCAGGGTATTTTTGACCTGACCTATTTATCCGGTATACCCAATATGCATATTATGGCTCCGAAGAACAAGTGGGAGCTTTCCGATATGCTCAAGTATGCGGTGGATTTTCAGGCACCGATTGCCCTTCGTTATCCCAGAGGAGAAGCATATGACGGTCTGGAAGATTTCCGGGAGCCCATTGTATTGGGAAAAGCGGAGTGGATTTACAGAGAAAAAGAAATTGCTTTGTTTGCGGTTGGAAGCATGGTAAAGGATGCGGAAGCGGTTCGGGATGCCTTAAAAAATATGGGCTATTCCGTTAGTTTGGTGAATGCCAGATTTGTGAAACCGATTGATGAAGAGGCGATTTTGGAGGCATGTAAAACGCATTCACTCATTGTCACAATGGAGGAAAATGTAGCCAGTGGCGGATACGGAGAAAAGGTTTTGTCCTGTATGAAGGCGCATGGTTTGGAGAATGAATTTTTGCCGATTTGTATCCCGGATGCTTATGTAGAGCATGGAAATGTGAATATTTTAAAGGCTGAACTTGGTATGGATACAGATGGCATTGTACAGAGAATTCTGAAGGAAGTCGGAAAAGAAGGAACAAATTAATTTGTTATGAAAGAACGTTTGGATGTTATTTTGGTAAATCAGGGTTATGCACCCTCAAGAGAAAAGGCAAAGGCGATCATTATGTCCGGAAACGTGTATGTAAACGGACAGAAGGAAGATAAAGCAGGCACCTCCTTTGATGAAACGAAAATCACCTTGGAGGTTCGAGGGGCAAAACTAAAATATGTAAGTCGTGGTGGTTTGAAATTGGAGAAAGCCATGGAACAGTGGGGCTTTCATTTGGACGATAAGGTTTGCATGGATATAGGCGCTTCTACCGGAGGCTTTACGGATTGTATGCTGCAAAATGGAGCCACCAAGGTATATTCCGTGGATGTGGGACATGGTCAGTTGGCATGGAAGCTTCGAAATGATGAGCGCGTGGTTTGTATGGAACAAACCAATTTCCGATATATGGTTCGGGAAGATATACAGGATGATTTGGATTTTGCCAGTGTGGATGTTTCTTTTATTTCTTTGACCAAAATACTGATTCCTGCCAGAAATCTGTTAAAGGTTGGAGGAGAAATGGTGTGTTTGGTGAAACCACAGTTCGAGGCCGGACGGGAAAAAGTTGGTAAAAACGGTGTGGTCAGAGAGCCGGAGGTACATCGGGAGGTCATTGAAAAAATTGTGGATTTTGCAGACTTAATTGGGTTTAAGGTGTTACATCTGGAGTTTTCACCCATTAAAGGTCCGGAGGGAAATATAGAATATCTCCTACATATTTCCAAGGAACAGGAATGCGAGCCGGATGTTTTGGAGATGACGGAGCACGATGCGGAAGATGCGTTAAAACAAATCACCGAGGATAAGAGTGGATTGTCCCATAAGGAGGAATGGTCAGCAAAGATACAGGCCATTGTAAGTCAGTCCCATACTCTATAAGGAGTAAAGCAGTGAAACATTTTTTGATTTATACGAACGAATTAAAGGACAAGAATCTGACAGTTACAAAGAAGATGGAGCAATTCCTTTTGGAAAAAGGCCAGAGAGTAACTTTAACAGGTATCAACAATACGGACAGCAAGGAACAGGCACAGAAGGAAGCGCTGGATTATCCGAAGGATATTGATTGCATGCTGGTTTTAGGTGGCGACGGAACGGTATTGCAGGCAGCCAGAGAAACCAGAAGCCTGAATATCCCTTTGATTGGAGTGAATCTTGGAAACCTTGGATTTTTAACGCAGATTGAGCCTTCCGGTTTGGAGGAGGCATTAAACCGATTGATTGCAGGCGATTACCAAACCGAAAGTCGAATGATGCTTCGGGGCGATGTTTTCTTTTCCGAAAAGGCTTCTTCAGAGGGCTTTGCGTTAAATGATATTGTAATCACCAGAAACGGTCCCATTCAGATTGTGAAATTAAAAATATACGTTAATGGAAAATTTTTGAATGAATACAACGGAGATGGAGTGATTTTAACCACTCCTACAGGCTCCACCGGTTATAATTTGTCTGCGGGTGGTCCGCTGATTGAACCGGGAGCACAGCTTCTAATGCTAACTCCCATCTGCCCCCATACTTTAAATCAAAGAAGTATTATCTTTTCTTCGGAGGATGAAATTGAAATTGAGATTCCGCTTGGAAAAGAAGGACAGATACAAAACCTGGTTGCAAGTTTTGACGGTATTACCAACATACCGGTTTCCACAGGAGAACGAATCAAAGTTTGCAAATCAACGAAAAGTGTTCAGTTTATTCAGCTTCGACAGGAATCTTTTTTGGAAATCCTGAATAAGAAAATGAGTGAATAGGGATTGTTATGTGGGAGATATTATGAAAAAAAACAGACATAAGAAGATTCTGGAGATTATTGAGAAATACGATGTGGAAACACAGGAGGAATTGGCGTCATATCTGAAAAAAGAAGGATATGAGGTGACCCAGGCCACCGTATCCAGGGATATTCGCGAGTTGCATCTTTCGAAGATCAGCGCAGGAGCCAAACTGAAATATGTAATCCTGGATAAAGAAGATGCGGGTATGAGTGATAAGTTTATTCGTGTCCTTCGGGATGGTTTTGCTTCTATGGATATGGCCCAGAATATTCTGGTAATTAAAACGGTTTCCGGTATGGCAATGGCTGTGGCTGCTGCTTTGGAATCTTTGAACTATCCGGAAGTTGTAGGTTGTATTGCCGGGGATGATACGATTATGGTGGCTGTTCGTACCGTTTCGGATACGGAGATGCTGATGAAGCGAATCCATGAACTGATTGAGAAATAATAAACTGTTTGCAATTTCAAAGGTTTGGAGAAGAGACAAAAGGGCTGTGGGTGCAGCCTTTTGTCGTAGAAAGAGGAGAAACCTATATGCTGCAGAGTTTACATGTGAAGAATCTGGCTCTGATCGAGGAGGCAGAAATTGAATTAAAAGAAGGACTGAATATCCTGACAGGAGAAACCGGTGCAGGTAAGTCGATACTGTTGGGGTCCGTAAATCTGGCACTTGGAGCGAAATTTGATAAAGAAATGCTTCGTACCGGTGCAGACAGTGCAACCGTTGAATTGTGTTTTACATCCAATCCGGTGGCAAAACAGCTGCTTGCGGAGATGGATATTGAACAAAGTGAGGACGGCAATATCTACCTAAGTCGGAAAATGCAGGTAGGAAAAAGTGTTTTGCGTATAAACGGAGAAATTGTTTCCGCAAAACAGGTGAAGACTTTAGCCGAAAGCTTAATTGATATTCACGGACAGCATGAGCATCAGTCCTTATTTCAGAAAAAGAATTATTTCCTGTTTTTGGATGATTTTTGTGGGAAGGAATTGCTTCCAATCAAGGAACAGGTATCAAAGTCCTACGAAGAATGCCGTGAATGTGAAAGAAAATTGCAGGAAAGCGGACTGGATGAACATCAAAGAGCAAGAGAACAGTCCTTGGCCCAATTTGAGTTTGAAGAAATTGAGAACGCGAGATTAACAGAAGGCGAAGATGAAGAATTAGAGGCCCGTTACCAAAAAATGATTCATTCCAAAAAGATTGTAGAGGCTTTATCGGAATGCTATCGGTATACTTCCACAGATTCCGAACGGGGTGCAGGCAGTGCTTTCAGCAGAGCGCTTCGGGAGATTTCTACCGTGACCATGTACGATGAGACATTGGGAAAAATGTATGACCAATTAACCGAACTTGATGATTTGCTTTCGGATTTTAACCATGATTTGGAAGAGTATCAAAAAGACTGCGAATTCGAGGAAGAGGATTTTCGGGAAACGGAAGAACGGTTAAATCTGTTAAATCATCTGAAAGAAAAATATGGTAACACGTTAGCCGATATTTTGTCCTACCGGGAAGAAAAGCAAAAGCAGTTGGAAATGTATGCAAATTATGATGCATATATGGAGCAATTGAATGCACAATACGAAAAAGCAAAACAACACTATCAAAAGGAATGCGATGCCCTGACAAAAGTACGTCAGAAATATGCACTGATTCTGCAGGAACAATTAAGGGAATCCTTAGTGGCCTTGAACTTTCTTTCGGTGCAGTTTGAAATTCGGTTGGAGAAAGTCAATACGTTCAGTGCCAACGGTCAGGATGCCATTGACTTTTTTATTTCCACAAACCCGGGAGAACCGCTAAAGTCTCTTAGTCAGGTGGCCAGCGGTGGTGAACTATCCCGTGTGATGTTGGCAATCAAAACCGTATTGGCGGGACAGGACGATATTGATACATTGATTTTTGATGAAATTGATGCGGGAATCAGCGGAAAAACGGCATGGAAGGTTTCGGAACAACTGCATCAGGTATCCAAGAAACATCAGGTGATTTGTATTACACATTTACCGCAAATTGCTGCCATGGCTGACTCCCATTTCCTGATTGAAAAGAGTAGCAGGGACAATGTCACCAGTACGAATATTTATGAACTTTCCGAAAAACAAACCATGGAAGAATTAGCAAGACTTTTGGGCAGCGATGAATTGACGGAAGCTGCGTTGTCGAATGCAGAAGAAATGCGTAAACAAGCGTTTCAGGTAAAAAACATATAATTTTCGAATGAAGAAAAAATAATTACACATACTATACGAAACAAATGCTCTCTGCGTTGCAGAGAGCATTTTTCAGTAAGAGTAGGAGTATGTGTATGCGTTTGAGAAAAAGAAGACTGGTATTCTTGTATGCGGTTCTGATTGTGGCCTGTGTTGCCTTTTCGGTAACAGGGTTCTTTGCTTATGAAGGAATGATTCCATCAACACTTTACGTACGTACGGATGAGGAGGAAACTTTTGATTTCCACATCCCGGCGACAGGGGAGATTCTTGCGGTTGGAACTTCCGGGAAAAGTAACATTCCGGAGGATAAAATAACCATTGATCTTAGTAAAACAGTGCTTATGAAGACGGGAGAATCCAAGGACTATTCCATGCAGGTAAAGCTGTTTGGTGTTATTCCGCTGAAACAGGTGGATGTGCGGGTAATCGAAGAAAAACAGTTGATTCCATTGGGAAAGCCTGTGGGGATTTATTTAAAGACAAATGGAATAATGGTGATAGGTGTGGGGGATTTTGAGGATGAAAATGGGCTTGTACGTTCTCCCGCACTCAATGTATTAAAGTCGGGAGATTATATTGTAAAAGCAAATAATACAGAGGTTTCTACCAAGGATGAGTTAATGAACTGTATCCAAGAATGCGAATCCGGGATACGTTTGGAAATCCTGAGAGGAGGAGAACTACAGGAAAAAACAATACCGGTCTATATGGGGTCAGACGGACAGAAAAGAATTGGTATTTGGGTTCGGGATAATGTGCAGGGAATCGGTACAATGACCTTTATGGATTCGAAAGGAAATTTTGGAGCCTTGGGACACGGAATTACCGATGCGGATACGGGGGAAGTAATGGAATCCAGCCAGGGTTCCTTATACAGTACGGAGATCGTGAAAATAAAAAAAGGGAAAGATGGAGATCCGGGAGAAATGACGGGAGTAATCGTTTATGGAGAGGACAGACTTTTGGGACATGTGAACGAAAACAGTAACCGTGGTATCTACGGAGAATTAAATGAAAAAGGGAAAAGCATGGCTGTTGAAAAGCCTTTGGAGATTGCACTTAGGCAGGAGGTTGTAAAGGGGCCGGCTTTGATATTAACGACGATTGACGGAAAAACGGATTATTACGAGATCGAGATTACCGGAATCAATTTAGTACATGACCGAGTGAATCGGGGCATTGAATTTCTGGTGACGGATGAAGAACTGATTGAAAAGACCGGTGGAATTATACAGGGAATGAGCGGAAGTCCAATCATTCAAAACGACAAAATAATCGGAGCAGTAACGCATGTAATGATTCAAAACAGCAAAAAGGGGTATGGTATTTTTATTGACAATATGCTGGGGGAATAAAGAAAAACGCTTAAGCCGGAAATGACTTAAGCGTTTGTTTTATGATCTTTATTTCTTGAAGCCTGCACGTTTTCTTAAAGTGGGATCCAAAATTTTCTTACGGATTCTTAAGTTTTCGGGAGTAACCTCCAATAATTCGTCCGTTTCAATAAAGTCAAGTGCCTGTTCCAAAGAGAGAATCTTCGGAGGAGTCAGGCGAAGTGCTTCATCCGCGGAAGAGGAACGGGTATTGGTAAGCTGTTTTTTCTTACATACATTGATTTCGATGTCCTCGCTACGACCGGTCTGTCCCACAACCATTCCGGAATAAACCTTCTCACCGGGTCCGATGAAGAGGGTACCGCGCTCCTGCGCATTGAATAGACCATAGGTAATTGCTTCACCGGCTTCGAATGCGATTAAGCTTCCCATCTTACGATACTGAATGTCGCCCTTGTAATTGTCATAACCATCAAATACGGTATTTAGGATACCGTTTCCTTTGGTGTCGGTCATAAATTCGCCACGATAACCAATTAAACCTCTGGAGGGGATAGAAAACTCCAAACGGGTGTAGGTTCCGCTGGAAATACTACCCATGTTTCGAAGTTCGCCCTTGCGCTGTCCCAGTTTTTCGATAACTGCACCGGCAAAATCGTTGGGAACGTCAATATAAGCCAACTCCATGGGCTCTAAGAGCTTGTTGTTTTCATCCTTCTTGTAAAGAACCTCAGCTTTACTTACGGCAAATTCAAAACCTTCACGACGCATATTTTCAATTAATACGGAAAGATGCAATTCGCCACGGCCGGATACTTTGAAACAATCGGTGTTTTCGGTTTCTTCCACACGGAGAGATACGTCTGTATTTAATTCGCGAAGAAGTCTTTCGCGCAAATGGCGGCTGGTTACATATTTTCCTTCACGACCGGCCAGAGGGGAGTCGTTAACCATAAACTGCATTGCAATGGTAGGCTCACTGATTTTCTGGAAAGGAATGGGCTCCACTGCATCGGGAGAGCAGAGGGTATCACCAATCTTAATATCGGAAATACCGGAAATTGCTACAATGGATCCAATGCCGGCTTCCTTTACTTCTACCTTGTTTAATCCGTCATACTCATAGAGCTTGCTGACCTTAACTTTAATCTGTTTATTGGGATCATGATGGTTACAAATAACTACATCCTGATTTACCTTGATGGTACCGTTGTCTACCTTACCAACACCGATACGTCCTACATATTCATTGTAATCAATTGTACTGATCAGTACCTGTGTGCCGGCTTCCGGATCACCTTCAGGAGCAGGAATGTAGTCCAGGATTGTTTCAAATAAAGGAATCATATCGGTTCCCATGGTATTGGAATCCAGGGATGCGATACCGGATTTTGCGGAGGCAAAAACAAAAGGACAATCCAATTGAGAATCTTCGGCATCAAGTTCCAGGAAAAGCTCCAATACTTCGTCAACCACTTCATCCGGTCTGGCTTCGGGACGATCGATTTTATTGATACATACGATAACGGGAAGCTTTAATTCCAATGCTTTTTTTAATACGAATTTGGTCTGAGGCATAGCGCCTTCAAAGGCATCGACCACAAGTACAACACCATTTACCATTTTCAGTACACGCTCTACCTCGCCACCGAAATCCGCATGGCCGGGAGTATCTATAATATTAATCTTCGTGTTCTTGTACATTACAGCGGTATTTTTTGCGAGAATGGTAATACCACGTTCTCTTTCAATATCGTTGGAGTCCATGACACGTTCTGCAACTTCCTGATTTTCACGGAATACACCGCTTTGCTTTAACAGCTCATCAACCAATGTGGTTTTACCATGGTCTACATGGGCAATGATTGCAATGTTACGAACATCATTTCTACTTTGCTTCATAAATTACCTAACCTTCCTAATTAAACGAAACCAATTTTCAAACCGTATTAGTATAGCACCATTATTCTGACAGTGCAAGATAGTGTCTAAAAAAAGTACATTGTAATAAATATAAGAAGGCGGGGACGATATGGGTCGGAACTTGCGGTGAGAAGAAGTGTTATTCTCCCGTACACCGTAGTATATATAGAATAGTAATGCAGGCGAAGGTCCTAAAGTGTAAGAAGGGAGACACAAAATGACAGATAAGGTAATTGAAAACAATCAGGTAACGGTGATGGGGGAGGTGGTAAGCGACTTTACCTTTAGCCATGAAATCTTTGGAGAAGGCTTTTATATGATTGATGTAAAAGTGAAAAGACTAAGCGACAGTTTTGACATTATTCCGATTATGATGTCGGATCGGCTACTGGATGTTACACAACGCTATATAGGGGAATATATTTGTGTGAGTGGCCAGTTTCGTTCCTACAATCGACATGATGAAAAGAAAAACAGATTGGTGTTATCGGTGTTCGCCAGAGAGGTAGAGTTCGTGGATGACCTTGAGGACAGTGCCAGGACTAACCAGATATTTCTCGACGGATATATATGCAAGGAGCCTATTTATCGAAAAACGCCGCTTGGAAGAGAAATTGCTGATGTCCTATTGGCTGTAAACAGGCCCTATGGAAAGTCGGACTATATTCCCTGTATCTGCTGGGGTAGAAATGCCAGATATGCCAGTGGTTTTCGTGTTGGGGAAAGATGTGCCATTTGGGGTAGAATTCAAAGCAGAGAGTATTTAAAGAAAGTAAATGAGGAATGCGCAGAAAAAAGAGTCGCATTTGAAGTATCCGTCAGCAAACTGGAAATTCTGGAGGAGGAAATCTATGAAAAAACACCGGAATATAGTGTTTAAGAGTTGACAGTTCGAAATAGGAATGCTATCATACTAGTCAAAGAAAGATAGAGGTTGCGTTTTTCATCAGTAAATAATCGGATGTGGCAGACACAGGAGAAGATGATGGAAAGGGGAAAACGCCGAAAGATGGAATATTCTGTGTATTTTATCTTGGGCATACGGTTAAGAATCGTATGACTGTCACTTGGAAGCAAGTGGGGAGCTATCGCGTGGATACAGAGTATGTTTGTATTATCCGCCAGCGCCCTATGCGCTGGCGTTTCTTATGAAAAAATGTTTGCATCAGAAGAAAACGGATGCAGAAACGGAGGAAAAAATGTCAATTTTTACAGGCGCAGGTGTAGCTATTGTTACTCCCATGAAAGCAAATGGTGAGGTGGATTACGAAAGTTTCAGAAAGCTGATTGAATTTCAGATTCAGGGAGGTACCGATGCGATTATCGTATGTGGTACCACAGGTGAGGCTTCTACATTAACCCATGAAGAGCATTTGGATGTGATTAAGTATTGTGTGGAGGTAGTAGCAAAGAGAATTCCCGTTATTGCCGGAACCGGTTCAAATTGCACCGAAACGGCTATTTACCTTTCTACAGAGGCAGAAAAGTATGGAGTAGACGGTTTATTGCTGGTTAGTCCTTACTATAATAAAGCTACTCAGAATGGTTTGTATGCGCATTTTAAAGCAATTGCAAATTCTGTAAAGGTTCCGATTCTTTTGTATAATGTTCCCAGCCGTACCGGTTGCAATATCTTACCTGAGACAATTGTTAGACTTTGCAAGGATGTGGAGAACATCGTGGGCGTGAAAGAAGCCAGTGGAAATATCAGCCAGATTGCTCATTTGGCAGCTATTTCAGATGGTTGTGTGGATATTTATTCCGGTAATGACGATCAGATTGTTCCGATTATGGCCCTTGGCGGATTGGGCGTTATCTCTGTTCTTTCCAATGTGGCTCCCAAGGAAACCCATGAGATTTGTGCGAAGTTCCTTGCAGGAGATGTAGCCGGCAGCCGTAAAGAGCAGTTGCGTGCCCTGGATTTGGTAAGTGCTTTGTTCTGTGAAGTAAATCCTATTCCTGTTAAGAAAGCAGTAAACTTGATGGGTATGGAGGCAGGTCCTCTTCGTATGCCTTTAACCGAAATGGAAGAGGCCAATGCAAAGAAACTGGAAGCTGCAATGAAAGCATACGGTATTCTTTAATTTACAAACGGAAAAGAGGAAAGAAAGATGACACGAGTAATTATGCGTGGTTGTAACGGTAAAATGGGCCAGATGATTACGGGCCTTCTTGCAAATGATCCGGACGCGGAAATGGTTGCGGGTGTGGATGTTTTCGATGAAGGGAAAAATAAATATCCCGTATTTCCGGATTTCGCTTCCTTAAATGTGGAAGCAGATGCATTGATTGATTTTGCCGGTGCCAATAAAATAGATGAAATGCTGAATTACTGTATTGAACATAATTTGCCTTGTGTATTATGTACAACAGGTCTTAGCGAAGAGCAGCTTGCTATGGTAGCGGAAGCTTCCAAAAAGGTTGCAATTCTCCGTTCGGCAAATATGTCACTGGGAATTAACATGCTGTTAAAACTGTTAAAAGAAGCTGCAGGTATTCTCGCTCCCGCAGGTTTTGATATTGAAATTGTAGAAAAACATCACAACTTAAAGTTGGATGCGCCCAGCGGAACCGCTCTTGCTTTGGCAGATTCCATAAACGAGGAATTTGATCATTCCTACGAGTATGTATATGACAGAAGCCAGAGAAGAGAGAAGCGTCCCGCAAAGGAAATCGGTATCAGTGCGGTTCGTGGTGGTACAATTGTAGGCGACCATGATGTGATTTTTGCCGGAGCAGATGAAGTGATTACCTTCTCTCACACAGCATATTCCAAGGCCGTATTTGGAAAAGGTGCCATTCAGGCTGCAAAGTTCCTTGCCGGAAAAGGTCCCGGAATGTACGGTATGGCAGATGTGATTGATGCAACAATGTAAACCGTTATGTAAAAAGGTCGCCCGGTGGCGACCTTTTTTCTGTATGGGAAATTGCTTCCCATACAGAAAAAACGCTCCGCTATGGATGCGACAGTTCTTATTTCCTTCTGTTTGTACCGGTAGAGGTATGGTTGGTAACATCATTCACGATACTTTCCATAGCATCGCCGGCGTCGTCTACTACACTTGGTATGATTCCCTCGGTGCTTTCATAGGTAGTATCATGTGACGATTCATAGGTGGTATCCACGCTTCCGGGGGTTCCCTGATTGTCCCAGGTGCTTTCTACTTCCACAGAGGGTAGGGGGTTAGGAGTATAAGTGCTCTCCGAGGAAAGCTGATTAAGATCGTCCTGTGTGGGCGCCCCGCAGGCACAAAAGGAACAAACCAAAGCAAGAGATACAACAAGAAACAGACCTTTTTTCAAGATTTTCATAAATCCCTCATTTCTGCGCATTTTTGATTTCGGCTTTTTTCTGCGCTGTATAAGCCTTGTGTTTAGTTTGTACAGAAACCGCAGACTTATGCATCCTTTATATGTGACTATCTTTTAGAAGAAGAACATGATATAATTGATACAAATCAGTAATGGTTAGAAGGAGAACAGAATGGAATTCAGACCTTGTATTGATATCCATAACGGAAAAGTAAAGCAAATCGTAGGTTCCAGCTTAAAAGATCGGGATAATGCGGCGATTGATAATTTCGTAGCACAGGAAGGCGGAGACTATTTTGCCAATTTATATAAAAATGCCGGTATTAAAGGCGGACACATTATTTTGTTGAATCCGGTGGGAAGTGAATATTATGAAGCAGATTGTGAACAGGCATTTCTGGCATTAAAGGCATATCCGCAAGGACTGCAAATCGGTGGCGGAATTACCGCCTTGAATGCTAAGCGATTTTTGGATGCAGGGGCCAGTCATGTGATTGTGACTTCTTATGTGTTTCAGAACGGAAAAATACAATATGATCGATTGAACGAATTGAAAGACACCGTAGGAAAAGAACGATTGGTATTGGATATGAGCTGTAAGCGAGTGGGGGATGCGTATTATGTGGTAACCGACCGTTGGCAGAAATTGACAAATGAGAAGATGGATATTTCGCTTTTAAATAAACTGGAGCAATATTGTGATGAATTTTTGATTCACGCAGTAGATGTGGAGGGGCAGTGCCACGGAATTGAGGAAACCCTGATAGAGCAAATCGGTGATTATGTTGGGAATCCAATCACTTATGCCGGAGGTGTTCGAAGTTACGAGGATGTTTGGCTGTTAAAGCGGATTGGCCAAGGGCGTATGAATGTGACGGTGGGCAGTGCGCTGGATTTGTTCGGTGGGCCTTTGAAATACATGGAAATACATAAAATATGTAAGGAATAAAGAAAAGGACGTTTCTTGTGGCTGAGTGCCGGAAGAAAGGTCCTTTTTATTCTTTACTTCTCTAAAACACATAAATAGCTAACAGAGAAAGAACGAGCATATGGATTGGATAAAACAGGTAAAAAGCGTATTGAACGGTTTTGGTGTGATAGCCCTGCTCCCCGTTATACAACCAAATCGGAATGAGGGATAGGATGGCTAAGCCCTGTTGTGGTATTTCCATAGACATCGAGAGAATATTCACATCAATCATCATGCCTCGAAACAGTACCCAATGAATCAGAAACATACCGAAAAGTTGTATTGTTTTTTTCCATAAAGCCTTGCCACGGAAAAAGTAGAAGAGCATTACCGTCAGGAAACCATGAATTCCGTAGTCAACAAAGAGAATAAAGCTTAAGAGAAAACCTAAAAGAAAAATCGGACCCCAGAATAAAACATAGAATTTGGGATGCTTTGCTTTTGCCTTTTGGAAAAGTGCCAGTGTTCCCAGGGCAATCAAAAATGTAAACATAACATTTTGGTGAAATGGATAGATTATCCCGCCGGCATACATGAGGTTGAAGGGGATTTCCGAAAGAATTGCTCCAATCAAAAGCCGCAATAGGTATTTTTTGATATTTTTGGTATGGTGAAAACCTTCCACAAGTAAAAAGGCAAAGATTGGAAAGGCCAAACGTCCAAAGTTTGTAAGCCAACTGTTTGCAGGAATAATGGTAGCCCATAAATGATCGCAAAGCATGATTGCCATGGCTAGGAGATGGAGATAGAAGGAATTGAAACCAAATTGAAATGTTTTGTCTTGTACCATAAATACCTTCCTTTTTTTCTTGATGTGTATATTGTATCGAAAAGGCAAAGGGATTGCAAGAATAAGGCATGAAAAAAGGACGCTTGGAAAAGCGTCCTTTGTAATGTATGGTCTGATTACAGCTTTGTAACGTTAACAGCCTGAGGTCCCTTTGCACCATCAATTACCTCAAACTCAACAGCTGCGCCTTCTTCTAAGGTCTTGTAACCTTCCATCTTGAGACCAGAGAAGTGTACGAAAACGTCTTTGCCATTCTCGTCAGAGATAAATCCGTAACCCTTCTGATTGTTGAACCACTTTACTGTACCTTTGTTCATTTTAGAAATCCTCCAAAAAAATGTGAAATATGTTACCGCATCAGCGGTATAATTTATACTTCATTAGAATATCACAAACACGAAAAAAAGTAAAGTATTCCTGAAAAAAATACTTGCGATGAAATCCATTTCGTGATAATGTTTATGCAACTGACAAGACAGTGGATTTGTCAATGTAAAGGAGAGAGAAAATGGATAAAATCAAAAAGTGGTTAAACGAGATTTTTATTGATGGATTAAGCGGTATGGCACTTGGTTTGTTTTCAACTTTAATTATCGGTACCATTATTTCGCAGATTGGTACGCTGATAGGCGGAGAAGTCGGACAATATATCGTAGCCATCAGTAATGTGGCCAAAACCTTAACCGGAGCAGGTATTGGTGTAGGCGTGGCATGTAAATTTAAGGAAGGCCCCTTGGTAACCGTATCCGCGGCAGTGACCGGTATGATTGGTGCTTTCCCGAAAGTAGTCGCAATGGAAGCGTTTGCCCTTGGTAAACCGGGAGAGCCTTTGGGCGCATTTATCGCCGCATTGGTTGCGATTAAAATCGGCAGACTGGTTGCAGGAAAGACCAAGGTAGATATTATTGTAACTCCTTTCCTATCCATAGTAGCAGGTGCAATTGTAGGCTTTATTGCAGGACCGCCCATTACCTCTTTTATGGGATGGCTTGGTACTTTGGTTAATATTAACGTTGAACAGCATCCTGTTGTGGGAGGTATTGTTGTTTCTGTTCTTATGGGTATGATTCTTACTTTGCCCATCAGTTCTGCGGCAATTGGAATTTCCATGAGTATTTCCGGTTTGGCCGCAGGCGCTGCTACCATTGGCTGCTGCTGTAATATGGTAGGCTTTGCGGTTGCAAGCTACAGAGAGAACAAGATGGGTGGATTGATTGCACAGGGTGTAGGTACTTCTATGCTTCAGGTGCCCAATATTGTGAAGAAACCGGTGATTTGGCTGCCTGCGATTCTATCCAGTGCAATTTTAGGTCCGATTGCTTCTGCGGTTCTTCATATGACCAGCACACCGGTTGGTTCCGGTATGGGTTCTGCAGGTTTTGTAGGACAGATTGCCGCATATGGTTCTATGACCGGAGAGGGAATGAGTGCCGGAATGGCAATTCTTCTTATTGTTGTTATGCATTTCCTTTTACCGGCTGTAATCACGTTGATTATTTCCGAAGTAATGCGTAAAGTTGGATGGATTAAGTCCGGTGATATGGCTTTAAAGGTTTAAATTGCCTGTTTTTCTTGGTTGATATTACCATTTTTCCTTGATTTCATTGGAAGAATGTAACAAAAATAAGGCGCTGTGATTGATGTGAAAAATCACCTGTGGTAAAATAGTTTCGTTTACCGGAGGTGATTTTTTTATGGAAACAAAGAAAAAAAAGAATCATGTTTTGATTCTCACTTCAGATGCTGACCATGCAAGCGTACATCGATACAAAATTAAACCCTGGATCGTGAGTGTGATTCTTGCGCTTTTTTGTGTGCTTTTGGGTGGAGTAGTCGGTTATTTCATTTTTGAAAATACGATTTGGCAGGATGCGGCAGAAAAGAATAAAGAGAGAATGGCTTATGTGGCTCAATTGGAAAAGCATAATGCGGAATTACAAAGCCAATTGGAAGAAACAGAAAAAACTTCAGAGAAGACAATAGCAGATTTACAGGATGAAATACAAATTCTGAGTAATACCTTAAATGAAAAGGTGGAGAGGGAAGCTCAACTTGCTGAAGAATTGGGAAAGCAAAGTATCCCGTCCGAATTCCCCCTGACAGGAGCTGCTACATATACCATAAAGGGGAATGAAGCCGTAATCTGCGAATTTACGCCTACAGAGGGAAGTGCAGTTGTCGCAACAGCAAAGGGTACAGTGATTGCCGTAAATGATGATTTGGATTATGGACATAACGTTTGGGTGGATCATGGAAATGATTACATTACCATCTATCGTTACAGTGGGGATGCTGTGGTAAAGCAGGGAGATGCGGTTGTGCATGGTACCACGCTCTTTCTGATTAAGGATTCCGGCAAACCTGTTGGTTATCAAATGTTGAAAAACGGCGAGTATATTAATCCGCTGGATATGATGGCAATTAATGGATAAAACTTATGTAAACAGAGGCAAAAAATGGAACGAAAATTTGATGCGTTTATTTCCTACCGGCATCATCCATTGGATTCGGAAGTGGCTTCCGCCGTACAGAGGCAGTTGGAGCGTTTCGTAATTCCGCGTGCGGTAAGAAAGAAGACCGGTAAAAATCGAATTAATCACATTTTCCGAGACAAGGAAGAATTACCGGTAACAAGTGATTTGAATGACAATATCGGATTGGCTTTATCCAATTCGGAATACTTGATTGTTATTTGTTCTCCAAGAACCAAAGAATCTATATGGGTTTTAAAGGAAATTGAGTTATTTATGAAGACCCATACGCGTGATAAGGTTCTGACTGTTTTGGCAGAGGGTGAACCCGGGGATGTGATTCCGGAGGTTTTACTGTCGGAAGAGATAAAAACGGTGGACGAATCCGGCAAGGAAATTACGGTAGCGGTTCCCAGGGAACCGCTTTCTTGTGATTATCGCATGGGAATAAGAAAAGCAAAATCGGTGGAACTGTTACGATTGGCGGCTTCTATTTTGGGGTGTCCTTTCGATGACTTAAAGCAGCGTATGCAGCAGTATCGTATGCGGAAGCTGATTACGGTTTTTTCAATCATTTTTGCTTTTTTGCTGATTTTCTCCGGTTATGTTTTGTGGAGCTCCAAACAGATTAAGCAAAATTATGAATTGGCACAGAGCAATTATGAGCTTGCCCAGCATAATTTTGAGTTATCGGAGCAAAATTACCAATTGGCGCAGGATAATTATGCGGAGGCGCAAAAGAATTATCAGGAAACGCAAAAGAAACAGTCACAACATATGGCAGTTTCCGCCGATAAGCTTTTATCGGAGGGAAATCGAACCCTGGCCCTGCGACTGGCCCTGGCGGCTTTGCCAAATGATGAGGACAATCGACCTTTTGTGCCGGAGGCAGAATATGCCCTTTCGAAAGCACTGTATGCATATCAGTCCGGAAATGAACCAAAGGCAAAAGTAACACTTCCATATTCCTACAAAAGTGATATCAGTCAGGAATATAACCGTTATATTGCACAAAGTGGAGAGCACGTTTTTTTGTATGATACGGAGAGCGGAGGTTTAATTGCATCTGTTCCGTGTTCTGCTTTGGCGGATTCGCTTACGATTTCCAAAACCCAGGATTGTTTTTTGTTTGAATCAAATGATTGCTTGAAATGTTATTCTGTTTCGGCAGGGGAGAAATTATGGGAAACTTCGGAAGGCTATCGATTCCTGGCTGCAAATGAGGAAGGAACCAGGATTCTTGCGGCAAAGTCCGTATATGGTCAGCCGAAAGAAATATATGTAATGGATTTTCTTTCCGGAGAGGTACAAAACACATATATTCTTCCGGAGGATAGCAGTAATATCATCTATCGAAGTGTTTCTGTCTGGATGGAAGATGTTGCACTTTGCTGTCTTCGATACAGTGACGGAAACAGTATTGAAATATTGAATTTACAAACCATGGAGTATTTGCAAATTCCATTGGAGGACCAGATGCTTGGTATGACATTGGAAAAGACAACAGATAATAAGTTGCTGCTTTTTAATCGCGAATACAAAGATGGCAGTACGCTGAAAAATCAGCTGATAAACGGAACCGCTTCCGATGGCAGAAAATCATATATGAGTATGATTGGGGATAGCTACGCAAGTGTTGTAAAATATGATTTGACCGGAAAATCAGAATGGTCCTTGTGTATTCCTTTCGCACAGACCATCGGATGCCCGAGTTTAAAGCCTATGTTGTCTGAAGAAACTTCGCAGGGGGCTGAAACGAAAAGCTGGATTGCTTACATAGCCAATAAATATCTGATTTTTGATCAGGAAAATGGTACTGTCATAAAGCAGGGGGAAATACCCGGAGTGTACTCCGGATCTATCGAAAATACGAGAACCGGAAAGTCACGGTTTATAACAGAAGACGGAAAAATGGGTATGATTGGCTTGGAGGATGATTCATCCGATATTACGGCGCTTCAATATTTTCCGTCCGAAATATATAACAGCTCTGTTCAGACAGATGGAAATAATATGTATTTGAACAAAATTGATTCCGATGAGTTGATTCATTATGCCTTTATGAATGATGAACAATATGTGGCATGGGATGAAACATTGGATAATATTTCCGAGAAAAAATACGTATTTGGCAACAGGGCAATCTGTTATTCCTATTCCTATCATTATGATTTGTTGGATTTTGATACAGATACCATCGTGGATTCTGTTTCCTTTACAGATCGATATCCTACGGCATTGGGTGTTACTCCCGATGGATTATTTGTTTATCGAATTCAGGAAAAGAATTCCGAAGATCAATACGTTGCATATATTATGACCTGGGATATGGTTCAAAATAGAAAGGGTGAACCCATCGAACTATTGAATTCCTTCGTAAGTGAGGCATATTTGGTGGAGGATAAGGTGCTGTACAGAATATCCTCCGGATGGATTCTGTGCGACTTGAATACCAAAGAACAGACAGAAGTTACCTGGGATATGGATAAGAATATTGCAGTGAATCATACCGGCACGCAGATTTTTAAAATGGTGGAGAAAACCGGATTTTTGTCAGATAGTCAAGGGGAAACCATGATTCTTGAGGACATGGATACCGATAAAAAAGCAGATGCCTTGAAAACTGTTTTCAGCCAGATGGATCAATATTTGTGTGTTGCGACAGACAATCTACTGTATATCATTGATTGTAATAAGAAAAATGTAATGTTTTCCGTTGCGCTTGGTGATGATCCGGTAGCAGATATGAAAATATATGAAGAAAAAACGCTTTTTGTGGTTACCAAAAGCGGTGCTCTTCAAATATTTAGTTTGGAAACAGGTGCTTTATTGAGCCGACAGGAGTCTCTTTTTGAATCACCTTCTTCCTCTGCGGAATTGAAAATCCAGGTTACAAGTGATGGGCAAATCGCGGTACTTATGGGAAAAACACTGTATTTTCTGGATGCAACCACATATAGTGTTCGGCAGTATTCCATGAGTGTTTATTATTATGATAATGCAAAAGACCGTATTATCCAGGTGAAAAGTCTCGGAAATAATCAGTATGAATTGCGGGCTTATGTACATTATTCTGTGGAAGATTTGCAACAACAGGCGAAGAATGTTTTGGAAGATATTGAACTATCGGAAGATATAAAGAAAACCTATGGATTGGAATAAAAAAGACGTCGGCATACGCCGGCGTCTTTTTTCGTATTGTGTAATTATTCTGATTTTTTTGTCCTTGCAAAAACCATCTCGTAACCATCGTTTCCGTAATTCAGGGAACGATTCACACGGCTGATTGTAGCGGTAGAAGCACCGGTTTTTTCTGCAATATCCAAATAGGTACGATGTTCCTTCAGCATGGATGCTACTTCAAAACGCTGGGAGAGTGATAAAAGCTCATTTACAGTACATAAATCCTCGAAAAAGCTGTAACATTCATCACGGTCCTGTAGGGTAAGAATTGCATCGAAAAGGGAATCAACAGCAGGTGTTTTTATTTTTTTGTTCATTCCATTTTTCCTCCAAAATCTATATACTTTTACACTGTAAAATTTTAACGTTTCACATAAATGCATTTTAGCACACTAAAATGTGAAAGTAAAGCGAAAATACAAAATGAAAAATGTTGAAAAACAGAATAAAGTTACGAAAAAACTTGTCATGTGGTTTTGAATACTATATAATAATACCAATGTCATAAATTAAATTCACCCGCATGCTTGCATGCAGGGGTGAATTTGATTTCATGACATGCCACATTATGAGCATGTAAGGGACGCGAAGCGTCACGATATGCGAATAATGTGAGGAATGCGAGAGCAACGAAGTGCGAAGCATTCCGGTAGTATTTTAGGTAGTATTTGTGAGTAGTGGGTATCATAGAGGGGCGCGAAGCGTCACGATATGTAAATAGGAGCA
Organism: Lachnospiraceae bacterium UBA1766; assembly: GCA_002314715.1. Taxonomy (GTDB): domain Bacteria; phylum Bacillota; class Clostridia; order Lachnospirales; family Lachnospiraceae; genus Acetatifactor. The sequence continues at coordinate 19,581 of DCGY01000009.1, forward strand.
AGTCATGACGATTGATTCTGAAAATATTTTAAACAGCATACTGGAGAGCCTTGAGAGAATTGAATACATTCGTCCGGAGGATATTCCCGGGATTGATTTGTATATGGATCAGGTGACAACGTTTATGGATAGCAGATTGCGTGCTACTTCACGGTTCCCGGGAGAGGATAAAATCCTGACGAAAACCATGATTAATAACTACGCCAAGAATGATTTGCTGCCTCCTCCTCTAAAAAAGAAATATTCCAAAGAACATATTCTTTTGTTGGTTTTTATTTATTATTTAAAGAATATTCTATCCATTGGTGATATACAGACTCTTTTTAAGCCGATTACCGATATCTATTTTAAGGGAGAGAACGGAATTACACTGGAGGATATTTACAGTGAAGTATTCAGTATGCAGAAGGACCAGATTGAATCTCTGAAAAAAGATGTGGTAGAAAAGTATGCGAAATCACAAACTACTTTTTCACAGGCAAAAACAGAGGATCAGGAATTTTTGCGGAAATTTTCCTTTATTTGTCTGTTGGCCTTTGATGTATATGTGAAGAAGCTGATGATCGAAAAGATGATTGATCAGATTTCTCCGAAGGAGACCGGGAAGAAAACGAAAAAACAAAAAGACGAAGAATAGCGAGTTTTTGATATGTATATTATGGATTTACATACCCATACCATTGAAAGCGGACATGGGTACAGTACACTTCAGGAAAATATTGAGGCGGCCAGGAGATTGGGCTTAAAATACCTCGGATTTAGTGAACATGGTCCGGCAATGCCCGGAGGACCTCATAAATTTTTCTTTATGAATTTCAGATGTATTCCCAGACAGTTTGGTGATTTGACTTTGCTGTGTGGTGTGGAAGCCAACATTATTGATTTAAATGGAAATCTGGACTTGGAAGAATCCATTTTGCAGGATATGGAGTATGTAATTGCCAGTTTGCACACCCATTGTGTGAAGCCCGGCACGGCAAAGGAGAATACGGATGCGGCGATTGCTGCCATGGAAAATCCTTATGTGACAATTTTGGGTCATCCCGATGATTCCAGGTATCCTCTGGAATATGAACGATTGGTGAAGGCGGCAAAAGAAAATCATGTGGCATTGGAAGTAAACAATTCCTCTCTGCATCCCAAATCTATACGAAAGGGTGCCAGAGAGAATATTATTACATATCTGGAATTATGCAAAAAATATCAAGTGCCCATTCTTTTGGGGACAGACAGTCACTTCAGTGAAAGTGTAGGCCATTTTGAGGATGCACTTCAGGTTCTTCATTTCGTGGATTTCCCGGAGGAACTTATCCTGAACGGAAGAGAAGACAGCATTGCATTTTTGCGTAATCCAATGAATCGGTTATAAATGAATTCACAGAATCTGCTTTTTTTCATAAAATACAAGGAATCGAATTAGGAGATGCTTGTAGATGAAACGAAGCAGTTTTTTTTATGGACTTCTTTTCTTAATGTGTTTTTGCATGACGGGGTGCGGAAAGACATCCAAAGAGCAGGAAGGAAAGACAAAAGTAAAACTAAATGAAGTAGCCCATTCCATTTTTTATGCGCCTATGTATGTGGCAATGGAAAACGGATATTTTGAAGAGGAGGGACTGGATCTTTGTTTGGTTACCGGATTTGGTGCGGATAAAACCATGACCGCAGTTCTGACCAAGGAAGCGGATATTGGGTTTATGGGCTGTGAAGCCAGCATTTATACTTATGTACAGGGCGCGAAGGATTATGTGGTAAATTTTGCCCAGTTAACCCAAAGAGCAGGCAATTTTCTGGTGTCCAGAGTTGAGGAACCGGAGTTTGCATGGGAGGACCTACAGGGGAAAACAGTACTGGGTGGTCGTGCCGGTGGCATGCCGGAAATGGTTTTTGAGTATATTTTGAAGCAAAACGGTATAACAAAGGACAGTTTAACCATTGATCAGAGTATAGACTTTGGGGCAACAGCCGCTGCTTTTAGCGGGGGACAGGGGGATTATACAATAGAGTTTGAACCACATGCTACCATGTTGGAAGAAAAGGGGGACGGATATGTAGTGGCCAGCCTCGGAAAGGATTCCGGATATGTGCCATATACCTCCTTTTGCGCTACAAAGGAATATTTGGAGCTGCATCCGGAAGTTGTGGAGAAATTCACACGCGCACTTCAGCGGGGTATGGATTATGTGTCAGAGCATAGGCCGGAGGAAATTGCGAAGGTTATTCATCCGCAGTTTCCGGAAAATTCTGTAGAAATGATCACAAAGATAGTAAAGCGATATGCGGAACAAAACACCTGGAAAGAAGATTTGATTTTTGAAGAAAGTTCTTTTACCCTGTTGGAGAATATTTTAATGGATGCAAAAGTACTGCAAAAGGAAGTGCCCTATGAAGATCTGGTGAATACGGAATTTGCAGGAAAAGCGGCAAAAAAATAGCGAGGCATTTTTGCCTCGCTGATACACCGGATTAAAGCAGACCTTCACGGTCTTTTAAACGGATGTTTTTAATTGCCCAAAGCTTTAAGGCCTTGGCATTGGTACTGATTTTTTCGAGAGAATCCAAAATGTTTTGGAAATCTTCTTCCTCACATTCTTCGATAATTCCATCCTCGGAGATTGCAATCAAAGATGCACGAAGACGGTCGATATCCTTTAGGGAACCAAGCACCTTTAAAGCTAAACGATCGAAGTCATCAATGGTAACTTCGGATACGCTGTTTTTTCCGATAGGACATTCTCTTGCACAGTATGCATTACAAAGCTCCGGAGTATTGTAAGCATCAGCCATGGCCTTTACTTCTTCCGGATAGGGCGCAATGGCATCCAGCTCGATACGAGCCAGTCTGGTGCGGTCAATGTTTAATATTTCAGCAGCTTTTTCCCTGCTGGTGAGTTCTTCCATTGTCTGTGCGGCTTCCTCACGCGCCAAATAGTACATATTATCTGCGGCTTTTGTAGCTTTCTTACCCATATTTACTCCCCATCAAGCATGATTAATTATATTTTCTATGGATAGTTTAGTTTATGAATGAGAATTTGTAAAGAAATACTTAAATAATGAAAAAAATAATACTTTTTCTTGAGAATTTGAAAATAATTTGATAAAATAACCTTGGTATGAAACTTGTACTTATTTTGTATGACAAAATGGAGGGAAAAAAATGGGTTTAATTAAAGCAGCAAAAGATTCGATTGCTTCTATGCTTGGTGATCAGTGGCGTGAGTATTTCTACTGTGATTCCATGTCAAACGATGTTTTGATGAAAAAGGGTCAGATTCGAGTTACCGAGGGTAGAAACAGCAATACCAAGGGTGTAGACAATGTTATTACCAATGGTTCTATTATTGCAGTAAACGAAGGTCAGTGTATGATTATCGTTGACCAGGGTTCTGTAGTAGAAGTTTGTGCGGAAGCAGGTGAGTTTGTATATGACAGCTCTTCCGAACCTTCTATTTTCTACGGAAATCTGAAGGAGAATATTGTAAATACCTTCAAGAACACCGCTAAGAGATTTACCTTTGGTGGTAACTCTGCGAAGGATCAGAGAGTATACTTCTTCAATACAAAGGAGATTATGGGTAACCTTTACGGTACTGCAACTCCCATTGATTTCCATTTGGTATCTCCCAGAACCGGTTTGGAATTAGAGACCGTTGTTAAGTGTAGAGGTGAGTATTCCTTCAAGATTATCGATCCTATTTTGTTCTACACCAATGTATGTGCAAATGTAGAAGGTGAGTACACCAAGTCCGGTAACGCAGCAGAACTGATGGGACTTATGAAGAACGAGTTGCTTACAAAGCTTCCTATGGCATTGTCAAAGATTGCAGCTCAGGGTGTTCTTCCTTATCAGTTACAGGCACATAACGAGGAGATTACCGAATACTTACGTGAAGGTCTTTCTGAGAAGTGGGCAATTAATCGTGGTATCGAAGTAGTAACCATGACAATCATCGCTACTGTTCCCGATGAGGACAGAGAGAAGATTAATAAGTGGAATGAAAGAGTTCTTTTACTTGATCCTAATATGCAGCAGGCCAGAAGAACCGAAGCTATGGCTGATTTCATGGATCGTTCCAGCATGGGAGGCGGAGAAGGTAGTTCTACCAGCCCTATGGATGGCATGATGAGCATGATGGCTATGAATATGATGAATAACAACATGATGAACGGTATGCAGCAGCCTCAGTATCAGCAGCAGCCTCAGTATCAGCAGCCTCAGTACCAGCAGCCTCAGTATCAGCAGCCCGTACAGATGCAGGCACCTGTGCTTGGATGGAAGTGTAGCTGTGGAGCATCTGATAACAAGGGTAAGTTCTGTAGCGCTTGCGGTACAGCAAAGCCTTCTGATGCAGGTTGGACTTGCGGATGCGGAACAACCAATCAGGGTAAATTCTGTAGCAATTGCGGTTCTCAGAAACCTGCAGGTGCACCTTTATACAAGTGTGACAAGTGCGGTTATGAACCGGAAGATCCTGCAAATCCTCCTAAGTTCTGTCCTGAATGCGGAGATGTTTTCGATGAGAACGATGTAAAGTAATTGATTTTGTTACAATTATATTGTGAGAAGATAGAGCCACCGCGAGGTGGCTCTATTTGACCAAAAAACCGGAAATTTTTTGATAAAAGAGTCGTCGTTATCTGACGGTTCACAAAAATACATTATGAAACAAAAGTGTAATGAGGGTATAAAACAGAAATATGAGTATTTACGATACATTGAATAATAAACAAAGGGAAGCTGTAATGCAGGTGGATGGTCCTGTACTGATTTTGGCAGGCGCCGGTAGCGGAAAAACCAGAGCGTTAACCCATAGGATTGTTTACCTGATTGAAGAATGCGGAGTGAATCCGTGGAATATTTTGGCCATAACTTTTACCAATAAAGCGGCTGAAGAAATGCGGGATCGTGTGGATTCGTTGGTTGGATACGGCTCCGATCAAATCTGGGTCAGTACATTCCACTCCATGTGCGTTCGGATTCTTCGCCGTTATATTGATAAATTGGGCTATGATACAAACTTTACCATATATGATACAGATGATCAGAAGACTGTTATAAAGCAGATTTGCAAGAGGCTTGATATAGATACCAAAATGTATAAGGAACGTTCTTTAATGTCAGAGATTTCTTCGGCAAAGGACAATCTGGTAGGTGTTGCGGAGTATGAAATGAAAGCCATGGGAGACTACCGCAAATCCGTTATCGCAAAGGTATACAGAGAGTATCAGGAAACTTTAAAGAAGAACAATGCCTTGGACTTTGATGATATCATCTCCAAAACGGTGGAATTATTTCAAGTCAATAAAGAGGTCCTGAATTCCTACCAGGAGCGGTTTAAATATATCATGGTGGACGAGTATCAGGATACCAACACGGCGCAGTTTGAACTGATTCGTCTTTTGGCAGACAAATATCGAAATCTTTGCGTGGTCGGCGATGATGATCAGTCGATATATAAATTCCGTGGAGCAAATATACGTAATATTTTGGATTATGAGCTCCATTATCCGGAGGCAACTGTCATCAAGCTGGAGCAGAATTATCGCTCTACACCGGGCATTTTGGAAGCGGCAAATGCGGTTATTCGTAACAATGAAAGCCGTAAGGCGAAGGCTCTTTGGACCAATAATGCAGAGGGCAGCCCGGTTCATTTTCGTCAGTTGGACAGCGCTTATGAGGAAGCGGAATACGTGGTGGATGACATCTGCAGAAAAATGAAAAAGGGTGCATCTTACAAAGATTTCGCCGTATTATATCGAACCAATGCACAGGCGCGTTTGATTGAAGAGCGGTTGGTGGTGGAAGGAGTTCCTTATTCTGTTGTTGGTGGCGTGAATTTCTACTCCAGACAGGAAATAAAGGATATTTTGGCATACTTAAAGACCATAGATAACGGACGGGATGAAGTTGCGCTTCGCCGTATCATCAATGTTCCGAAGAGAAGTATCGGAAATGCTTCCATTGAGAAAATCGCAAATTATGCAAACGAGCGGGGACTGACTTTATATGAAGCCATGTGTTTTGCAAAAGAAATTCCCGGACTTGGAAAGGCTGCGGAAAAAGTATCGGAATTTGTAAACATGATTCAGGTATTTCGAAGTGGGTTGGAATCCTATGGTATTGCAGGATTAATTCGGGCATTAATCGAACGGATCGATTATGAAACCTATTTAAATGATATGGACGAGGAAGGTGCTGACGACCGTATTGAAAATGTGCAGGAATTAATAACCAAAGCGGTGAATTATGAAGAAGTAAACGATATTATTGATCTTTCTTCCTTTTTGGAAGAGGTGGCCCTGGTTGCCGATATTGATAAAATAGACGGAAAAGATGATCGCGTCCTGTTAATGACCTTGCATAGTGCAAAAGGTTTGGAGTTCCCGGTTGTCTATCTAACCGGTATGGAGGATGGATTGTTTCCGGGATTTATGTCCATTGCTTCCGATGATAAGTCGGAAATCGAGGAAGAACGACGACTTGCATATGTGGGAATTACCAGAGCGAAAGAAGATTTAACCTTAACCTGTGCAAAAAGCAGAATGACTCATGGAGAAACCCAGTACAATGCCATTAGTCGCTTTGTTCGCGAAATTCCAACGGAATTATTGGATCAGTCTTTGCCGGTTACCCGCAAAAAAGTGGATTTGGAGAACTTTGGGATTCCCACAGGAAAAAGTATGGGCTCATCCTTTTCCTCCATGTCTCACAGCCTTTCCGGTATGTATTCTCAGCCGGTATCGGGTCCGGCAAAACCTAAGCCGATTATAAAGCAAAAGGTTACGGCGCAGGCGGACAAACCGTTTATTTCCAAAGGGATTGACAGTCTGAATCATCTGGCCGGAATTCAAAAAGGCGGTACCATGAAGCAGGATGTGGAATTGGATTATGGTGTGGGTGACCGCGTCAGCCATGTAAAATATGGGGAAGGAACGGTAAAAAATCTTGCCAGAGAGCCCAGAGATTATAAGGTGACGGTGGAATTTGATACGGCTGGACAAAAAATAATGTACGCATCTTTTGCAAAATTGAAAAGAGTGTAGTATTTTTCTCGACATTGTGGTAAGATATGTATATGTATTAGGTTTACTATCATATGTTGATATGGAGGTATATCATGAAGAATATCGAGACTTTAATTGATATCGCAAAGTTAAACGAACTCCTTGGTAAGAAAGAGGAAGAAAAGAAGAAAGAAACCAATGTGCTTGTTTGGATTTTTGCAGCGATTGGTGTGGTCGTAGCAATTGCAGCTGCAGGCTATGCAATTTATCGCTTCCTTACTCCTGATTATCTGGAAGATTTCGATGATGAATTTGAAGATGAGGACTTTGATGCAGAAGAAGATATTTTCGAGGATGAGTCTGAATAAATAGCGAAATCAAAAGATAGCGCGTTGGAGGAAGTTATGAAAAAAGGTCAGGTATATGAAGGCGTGGTTTCACGTGTTGATTTCCCGAACAAGGGTATTGTAGAAGTTGGGGAGGAATGCGTTGTAATCAAAAACAGCCTGCCCGGCCAAAAAATTGAATTTCAGGTGAACAAAGTCAGAAAAGGGAAGGCGGAGGCCAGATTACTCCGGGTGATTGAAAAATCACCTTTGGAGTGTGGGCAACCGTGTTCCCATTTTGGTTTGTGCGGAGGCTGTACCTTCCTTTCCATGTCATATGAAGAGCAGCTTCGTATGAAAGAGACCCAGGTAAAAAAATTACTGGACGGTGTTTTGAAAAATCAGCAAGAGCCTTATATATGGGAAGGCATCAAAGGCAGCCCCAAGGAATATGAATATCGAAATAAAATGGAGTTTTCTTTCGGAGATGAATATAAGGATGGCCCTCTTGCGTTGGGACTTCATAAAAGGGGCAGTTTTTATGACATTGTAAATGTGCCTGATTGCAAAATCGTAGATGAGGATTATCGATTGATTTTGGAGACGGTTCGTGGATTCGCGGATTCGGAAAACTTAAGCTTTTTCCATCGGTTAAGTCATATTGGTTTTTTGCGTCATTTGCTGGTTCGAAAGGCTTCCGCAACAGGTGAGATTTTGGTGGCACTTGTTACTACGTCTCAAAATCCCGGTAATTCTCAAACGGCAGAAGAGATCCCGGCAGTTGTCGACCGTTTCAAAGCGGCATTGTTGGAGTTGGAACAAAACGACAAATTAAAGGGGCGCTTCGCGGGGATTTTACATATTACCAATGATGCCACCTCCGATGTGGTGAAAGGTGATCGTACGGATATCCTGTATGGTCAGGATTATTTTTATGAAAATCTGTTGGGACTTCGCTTCAAAATATCTGTGTTTTCGTTCTTCCAAACCAATTCGTACAGTGCAGCGGTGTTGTATGATACAGCCAGGGAATATGTTGGAAACAGACCGGGCAGTGTGGTGTTTGATTTATATACCGGCACCGGTACGATTGCGCAGCTTATGGCTCCGGTGGCACAAAAAGTTATCGGTGTGGAAATTGTGGAAGAGGCGGTTTTGGCGGCAAGAAAAAGTGCAACGGAAAACGGACTGGATAATTGTGAATTCATTGCCGGAGATGTTCTTACGGTTTTGGATGAAATTAAGGAAAAACCGGACTTTATTATTCTGGATCCCCCAAGAGACGGTATCCATCCCAAGGCTTTGCCCAAAATTATCAATTACGGCGTGGAAAAAATTGTCTACATTTCCTGCAAGCCTACCAGCCTGGTGCGTGATTTGGAAGTCTTTTTGGGCAGAGGATATCATGTGGAACGGGCGGTAGTGGTAGATCAGTTCCCATGGACCGCAAATGCGGAGACTGTGGTTTTGCTTTCCAAATAATAAAATATTCGACATTCCCAATTTAAAAGCTTTGAAGCGTAGGAGTAAAAATGAAAAATAGATTTGTGACCATAGGAATCCTTATTTTTTGTATTGTATGTTTGACTGGCTGCGGTCGTTTGAAGGGAAAAGAAAAATTGTATAGATTAGCTTCACAGTGGCATGGCGCTTGTGAGATTGTGTCAGCAGAAGAGGGGGAGAATTATACGAGGGTGATTCTCCGGGATGAGCTTCAGAATTTTCAATATACTATGAGTAGCAAAATGTATGACATCAGTATTGACGGAAGCACTTTTGGAACGAAGGAAGGCACATCGGATTCTTTTACGAAAAGTCTTCTTGATTTTATAGAAACAAGCAATAAAGAGGAAATTGATGCCATTTGTGATGCGTACGAAATTGATAACTTTCATATCAATGAACTTGTTTTGTCCTCAAATGATGCAAGCTATAATGTCGATTTAAAATTTCACAAAGAATATAAATGTGAGGAAGCTGTCAAGAAAATTGCGAAGATATTCGAGGATAACAATCAAAATAATAGACTAGATGGATTAATCGTTAGAGCTTCTGTAAATGATGATTTTTTTGGCCAAGTACAATTGCCGAATGACAGTGAATGGCAGAATAGAAATATCGCCAGAGTGGATTATTACATGAATAACGTGCACAAGAATATCTCTCGTAACGCGAAATTTCTCCGAATGGAAGAGGGAACATTTGCGGATACCGATTTGGCGGATTTGAGTCGAGTCGTACGTGGGAAACTGATGAATGATGTTGCGCCTTCTACAACCAGCTCACCGGTTGTGTTCTATTACTTCGAAGTCGATGGTAAAGAGTATTACATTTGTAATTTTCAATTCTACACCGATGAAGATCATCTGAAAATAGCAGTTTATTCCAATTATTATGAGTAAACAAAATGTCTGGGTTCATTCGGTTTCGCATTACGATATTATTTGGAAAAATGAGGAGAAGGAATGTTTCAAACATTTTACCCCACACAGGAAGTACAGTCCACATATGATATTCCGTTTGAGGAATTGTACAAAGCAGGATACCGTGGAGTGATCTTTGATATTGATAATACGTTGGTTCCCCACGGAGCACCGGCAGATGAAAGAGCAATTGCTTTATTTGAAAGATTAAGAGCCGCAGGCTTTCAAACCATGCTTTTATCAAATAATAAGGAACCTCGTGTAAAAGGCTTTGCCAATCAGGTGGGTTCGGCATATATTTATAAAGCGGACAAGCCGAAGCGTATCGGTTATCAAAGGGCGATGCAGCAAATGCAAACGACTGCGGATACCACATTGTTTGTGGGAGATCAGTTGTTTACCGATGTCTGGGGAGCTAATCTGACGGGGATTCGTACCTTTCTGGTAGCTCCGATTCATCCCAAGGAAGAAATCCAGATTGTGTTAAAACGCTATTTGGAAAAGATTGTCCTGCATTTTTATCATAAACAGCAAAGGGAGAAGTGACGAAATGGAAGTAAACGGCTATTCCAGAACATGTGGAGTAATAGGAAATCCGGTGGAACATACCAAGTCGCCGGCAATTCATAATTTTCTTGCTTCAAAAACCAATCAAAATCTGGTCTATGTACCGTTTCGTGTAGAAACAGGTCGTATAAAGGATGCCATAAAGGGTGCTTTCGGTTTAAATATTCTTGGGCTGAATGTTACCGTTCCTTACAAGACGGATGTCATAGAATGTCTTTGTGATATTGATGAATTGGCAAAGAGAATCGGCGCAGTGAATACGCTGGTTCGAACAGAAAACGGTTACAAGGGTTATAATACGGATATGCCGGGCTTGTATCGTGCCATGGTTTCCGATGGGGTTTCTTTGGAAGGAAAGCAAGTACTGATTCTTGGAGCCGGTGGCGTGGCCAGAGCAGTGGCAATGCTTCTTGCAACCAAGGGCGTCCGGGAGATTATTCTATTGAATCGTACGCTGGAAAAGGCACAGACGATTGCAGAGGAAATAAATAGGTACGAGGGAAGAAATATTGCAAAAGCATATGCGCTCTCGGATTATACAAAGCTGGGTGATGACTGCAAATATATTGTCATTCAGGCAACGAATATCGGAATGTTTCCTAAGGTGGATGAGGTGGTTATTGAGGATGAAGCTTTTTATCGGAAGGTGGAAGTGGGCTACGACTTGATTTTCAATCCCATGGATACAAAATTTATGCAGTTGGTTCGAAAAGGCGGAGGAAAATCCTTTGGAGGTCTTAAAATGCTTTTGTATCAGGGAATCATTGCCTATGAGTATTGGACCGGTACTTCTGTTTCGGAAGAACTGGCACTTCAAACCTATGAAGAGATTTTGAAGAAATAGAAAAGGATAAACAGATGAAACAGACTTGGCAACCGAAGCAGAATATAGTATTAATCGGATTTATGGGATGCGGAAAATCTACCGTGGGAAATCGATTGTCATGGAAATACAAGATTGCCCTGGAAGATACGGACAAAATGATTGAACGTCAGCAAAATACCACCATTAAAGAGATTTTTGCAACGCAGGGAGAGGAAGCATTCCGACAGATGGAAACCGATTTATTGGAAGCATTGCCGCAAAAGAAATATATTCGTATTATTTCGGTGGGTGGAGGTACTCCTGTTCGTGCGTGCAATCGGTCTTTGTTAAAAAAATGCGGTGTAGTGATTTATCTTCGAATTCAACCGGAAAGCGTATACGAACGACTAAAGGGAGATCAGAATCGACCGCTTTTGCAGTGTGAAGATCCTTTGAGCCGCATTCGCGAATTATTGGCACAAAGGGAAGATGCTTACGAAAGCTGTGCGGATGCAATTATTGATGTGGATCATTTGACACTGGACCAAGTGACAGACCGTATTGGCAAAATTATGAAAGGAAAACAGGTGTGATGAAAATATTAGTGATTAACGGACCGAATTTGAATTTTTTGGGCATTCGAGAGAAGGCTGTATACGGAAATCAGGATTACCAGTATTTGCTGGATCTGATTGGACAGAAGGCAAAAGAGTGTGATTGTAATATCGAGGTGTTCCAAAGCAACCATGAGGGTGCCATTATCGATCGTATTCAGGACGCGTATTTCGATGGTACGGAGGGAATTGTCATTAATCCCGGTGCATATACCCATTACAGTTATGCAATCCATGATGCGTTGCAAAGTATTACTACCATGCCCAAGGTGGAAATTCATATTTCGGATATTACAAAGAGAGAAGAGTTTCGAAAGATTTCCGTTACCGCACCTGCCTGCGACCATCAAATTTATGGACAGGGCCTGAACGGATATTTACAGGCCATAGACTTTGTATTGTCAAAAAAATAGTGTATTTTTACTTTTTGAAAAAAATAGTTGAAAAAGCAAACTATTTATATTAAAATGTTATAGAATTATAACGTGAAAATTTCAGGAGGATTTACGATGATTTCTGCAAGTGATTTCAGAAATGGTATTACCATTGAGTTAGACAATAACGTTTTTCAGATTATTGAGTTCCAGCATGTTAAGCCCGGAAAAGGAGCTGCATTCGTTCGTACCAAGCTGAAGAACATCAAGAGTGGCGGTGTGGTTGAAAGAACCTTCAGACCTACCGAGAAATGCCCTCAGGCACGTATTGACAGAAAGGATATGCAGTATTCTTACACAGATGGAGATTTATTCTACTTCATGGATACTGAGACCTTCGATACCGTAGCATTAGATGCTGATACTGTTGGCGATGCATTAAAGTTTGTTGTTGAGAATGAAGTATGTAAGGTATGTTCTCATAACGGAAGCGTATTTTCAGTAGAGCCTCCTTTGTTTGTAGAGTTAGTAATCACCGAGACCGAGCCCGGTTTCAAGGGTGATACCGCTACCGGTGCAAGCAAGCCTGCTATTGTTGAGACCGGTGCACAGGTTTCCGTACCTTTGTTTGTAGAGCAGGGTGAGAAGATCAAGATTGACACCAGAACCGGTGAATATTTATCTCGTGTATAATCCTTCTGAATAATTGAGAAGACTTGTAAGGCAATGGTTTATTCCATTGCCTTTTTTGTGCCCTGAAAACAAAGGCGACGGTTGCGAAACAGGCACCTTATTCGATTGTTTTTTGCACAAGGTCTTTAGAAAGGATGGAAGATGACAAGAGAAGAATTAAAAAAAGTATTTTTGCAAAAAATAAAGGAAAGATTAGAAAATGATTATCATGTGGAAATAAAGGAAATTCAAAAGAATAACAATGTGGTATGGGACGGATTGATAATTCATAAAAAAGATGTAAATATTGCGCCAACCATTTATTTGAATTCCTTTTACGAGGCGTTTGAATCCGGGACGGATTTGGATACATTGGTAGAAGCCGTGTTGAAACTTTATGAAGAAAGCATGCCTTCCCAAAATATTGATATGAATTTTTTTCGGGATTACCGACAGGTGAAAGATCGAATTTGCTTTCGGCTGATTCATAAAGAACGGAACAAGGAGCTTCTGGAGGGAATTCCCTTTGTTCCTTTTTGGGATTTGGCTGTGGGCTTTTACTACTTGCAGGATCATCCCACCCTTGGAAAGGGTAGTATTACCATACGAAAGGAGCATATGGAGCTTTGGAATGTGAATGCAGAGGAATTAATGACCAGGGCAATTGTAAATACTCCCAGGTTATTGGAAAAAGATTTGATTCAAATGAAGGATTTGCTTTTGGAAATGAGCGGTTCCGAGGAAATGAACAGATTGCTGAATCAGGAAGAGGCGATTGAAAATTGCCCCATGCTGGTGCTTAGCAATAAAGAGAAATTATTTGGTGCCGCAGTCATACTTTATCCGGATGTGTTGGATGAAATTGCATCTGAGAGAGAAGAAAATTTGTATATTATACCCAGTTCTATACACGAGACAATACTTCTTTGGCAGACCGGATATGAGGATGAAAGTTTTTTGCAATCCATGATATATGAGGTGAATTCCACACAGGTTGAAACGCAGGATGTTTTATCGGATTCCTTATACTTATACGATTATCAGCAGAAGAAAATCTTTCGTTGTGAAACATTGTAAAAATTAACTAGTAGACATAAGCTTCATATTATGCTATACTCACGGAGTGATGTAACAATTTTGTAATAATTTGCATCCGTAGTCTAATGGATAGAACGGAGGCCTCCGACGCCTTTAATGCAGGTTCGATTCCTGTCGGATGCATTTTACATCACTTCGTTGGTATGGCTTTAAAATTATGGAGTTTATAATATATGAAAGATAAAATTCGATATGCTTTGGATATCGTTGTGAAGCATAGCAAATATATTTTTCCGGTTCTGCTGGTAGCACTGTCCGCGCTTACCGTGGTGATTGCTTTGAATGCCAGTGGGGAAAAACAGAAACGGATGGAGCTTTTTGAGTCATCGGAGTCACAGTTGAGTACAGAGTCCGTAGTGCCGGTGCTTTCTTCCGAGAACAAAGAGGTGCCGCTCATTTTAAATGATGATGTTGAAATTGAGGCCTTGATTGTTTCTTTTTTTAATGCCCGTGCGACAGGAGATGAGCAGGGGTTAAAGGATTCTTATGATGTGATTGATGACAAAGATTTCCTTCGTTGGGTTGCTACTTCAAAATACACGGATTGTTTTTCCGATATTGAGATTTATACCAAACCCGGTTTCGCCGAAAAGGAAACCATTGCTTATGTGTATTTCCATGCAAACTTCACCGGAAAAGAGGCTGCATATCCCGGCTTACAGGTTTTTTATGTTGCCCAGTATGAAGATGGGAAACTTTATTTGAAAAATTCCGGTTTCACGGATGAAATGAATGATTATATCAAAAGAGTTTCAGAAGAAGCAGATGTGGTGGAATTAAAGAACCGAACAAAAGTTGAATACGATGAACTGATGTCTGCACAACCGGATTTGCTTGCTTACTTAAATGAAGTGGATCAGTTGGTTGGGGAAGAAATCGGTATTCGTCTGGGACAGATTCGTGCAGAGGAAGAAGCTGCTAGTCAGCAGGTTTCCGAGCCCGAAGAAGAAACTGTATCTCAGGAAAACTCACAGGAGGAAATTCCTTCACAGGAAGCAGAGCCTGTTGTTGAGTATGTAATTGCATTGGATAATGTGAATGTTCGTAATTCTGACAGCACAAATGCAGAAATTGTAGGTAATGTTACCAAGGGTACTAAGTTGAAACTGGTCGAGAAACTGGTAAATGGTTGGACCAAGGTTATTTACAACAATAAGGAATGCTATATCAGCAGCAAGTATTTGGAAGATGTAATTGATATTCCGCAAGTGGTAGAAGAGCCGATTGGGAAGGTTACTGCCAAAGGAAGTGTAAATGTACGAAGCGGTCCGGATACATCCTATGAAAAAATAGGTGTTCTTGCCGGTGGAGAATCGGTGGAATATTATGGGAAAGAAAATGGATGGGTTCGCGTGAAGTTCGGTGGTAAGACCGGATATATCAAAGAAGATTTTGTACAGTAAAAAATAGGATATCCCGGTTGTTGTGTTTCAACCGGGATATCTTTTTTGTGCTTTTTGCACAAAAAAATAAAAATAACTTTTACACTTTAATTAAATAGAGCATATTGCATTATATATTGGAATGATATATAATGACTTCAATAGGACAAAGGGGTCTTGACAAGGGACAACTCTGTCCTATTGTTATATAACGCAAAAGTGGAAATGTGCGTTAATAACCATTTGTCGCAAATGATAATATTTTAAGGAGGACATTAAAATGTCATATGTTGATGAGGTATTTGATCTTGTAGTCGCAAAGAATCCTGCACAGCCCGAGTTTCATCAGGCAGTTAAGGAAGTATTGGAGTCTCTTCGTGTAGTTATCGAAGCAAATGAAGAGAAGTATCGTAAGGATGCTCTTCTTGAGAGACTTGTAACTCCTGAAAGACAGATTTTATTCCGTGTACCTTGGGTAGATGATAAGGGCCAGGTACAGGTTAACAATGGTTTCCGTGTACAGTTCAATTCTGCAATCGGACCTTACAAGGGAGGTTTGAGACTTCATCCTTCAGTAAACCTTGGTATCATTAAGT
>DCGY01000010.1 GCA_002314715.1 Lachnospiraceae bacterium UBA1766
ACTTGTCAGCAAGACCTGCTGCAACTATATTTTTTGCAACATAACGTGCTGCATATGCTGCACTTCTGTCAACCTTTGTACAGTCTTTTCCTGAAAAAGCTCCACCGCCGTGACGAGCGTATCCGCCGTAGGTATCTACGATGATCTTACGTCCGGTCAAACCAGCATCGCCGTGAGGGCCACCGATTACGAAACGTCCGGTAGGATTGATGAAGAACTTGGTATTCTCATCGATCATCTCTGCAGGAAGAATCGGATCAAATACGTATTTCTTGATATCCTCATGAATCTGCTCCTGGGTTACATCCTCATCATGCTGAGTGGAGCAAACAACCGCCTCTAATCTGACAGGCTTGTCATTTTCATCGTATTCTACAGAAACCTGTGTCTTTCCATCGGGTCTTAAGTAAGAAAGGGTTCCATCCTTACGTACCTTGGTAAGCTGCAATGCAAGCTTATGTGCAAGGGAGATGGGATAAGGCATAAGCTCTGGAGTCTCATTGGTCGCATAACCAAACATCATACCCTGATCGCCGGCACCTGTATCCAAATCGTCTGCAAGGGAGCCTTCCTTTGCTTCCAGGGCCTTATCAACGCCCATAGCGATATCTGCGGACTGCTTGTCCAATGCGACAAATACTGCGCAGGAATTTCCGTCCAGTCCCTTCTCGCCTGCATCATAACCGATTTCAAGAACGGTCTGGCGTACGATTGCGGGAACGTCTAAGTTTGCTTTGGTGGTAATCTCACCGGTTACAAGTACAAAACCGGTACATGCTGCGGTTTCACAAGCCACACGGCTCATGGGATCCTGTGCAAGGCAGGCATCCAAAATAGCGTCGGAAACGGCATCACAGACTTTGTCCGGATGGCCTTCGGTTACGGATTCGGAAGTAAATAATCTTTTCTCCATTTGTTTTTCTCTCCTATATTGTTGCAATTGTTAATAAGTTACATAAACATTAAAAAGGTCCGCTCGTTCAAACAAGCGGACCTGAATACCAAATATTCCAATCCTCTTATTGTTCGAAATACTCGCTCAGGTAGGCACCTTCCGTTCTCGGGGTTGCCGTGGCTTCGTCGGTCCTATGTACCTCCACCACTCTGAATAAGAGAAAGACGTATAAAATTGTTACAATGCTACACTACTAGAGTCGGTCTCATTTGTCAACCGATTTTTAACTTAAATTTCTGTAAATCCCTTTCGCTCTCAATCAGTTCAATCTGTGCGCCCAGGCTCTGAAGCTTCTGGGGGAAATCCTCATATCCGCGCTCGATATAGTGGATATCCTCTATCACGCTGTAGCCTTCTGCTGACAATGCGCCAAGCACCAGCGCTGCGCCGGCACGAAGATCGGGAGCCGAAATGGTTGCTCCGGTATACTTCTCTACACCATCGATAATGGCGGTAGTGCCTTCTACCTTAATATTGGCACCCATACGAATCAACTCATCTACATATTTGAAACGATTTTCAAAAATCGTATCGGTTACAATACTGGTACCCTGGGACAAACCGAGTGCCACCGCAATCTGGGGTTGCATATCTGTGGGGAAACCGGGGTAAGGAAGGGTCTTTACATGAGTGGTTTTCAAACGCTTGGTAGCCACCACGCGCATCCAGTCGTCTGCCTCTTCTACCTCGCAACCGATTTCAATCAGCTTGGCTACAATAGACTCCAAATGCTTCGGGATGACATTCTTTACCACAATGTCGCCCTTGGTCACTGCTGCGGCAAACATAAAGGTTCCTGCTTCAATCTGATCCGGAATAACGGTGTACTCCGTACCGTGCAACTTCTCTACAC
This sequence comes from Lachnospiraceae bacterium UBA1766, assembly GCA_002314715.1. Taxonomy (GTDB): domain Bacteria; phylum Bacillota; class Clostridia; order Lachnospirales; family Lachnospiraceae; genus Acetatifactor. The sequence goes on from DCGY01000010.1 coordinate 1,809, forward strand.
CCTTGATACGGATAACATCGGTACCGGCGCCCTTAATGTTAGCACCCATACTGTTTAAGAAGTTTGCAAGATCTACTACATGAGGCTCCTTGGCCGCATTCTCAATAATGGTAGTACCTTCTGCCAGAGTAGCAGCCATCATAACATTGATGGTAGCACCTACACTGACACAGTCCATATAAATATGACTTCCGACCAATTTCTCAGCCTTCGTCTTAATCAAACCATACTCAATGATAACTTCTGCGCCAAGAGCACGAAAGCCCTTGATATGCTGATCAATCGCACGACAACCAATGTCGCATCCACCGGGAAGTGCCACCTCAGCATGCTTGTATTTGCCCAGCATCGCACCAATCAAATAGTAAGATGCTCTGATTTTTTTGATATTGTCGTCCTCAACTACCAGGCTGTTAATATTGCCGGCATTTAAGGTTACACTGTGACGACCGGTTCTCTTCTGCATCACACCGATGTTTGCCATTGCTTTCAGCAAAACATTGGTATCGCGAACGTCCGGCATATTATCTATATATACGGTTTCGTCTGTCATTACAGACGCAGCAAGAATAGGAAGTGCAGCATTCTTTGCACCCCCTATTTCTACTTCACCTACCAAAGGATTTCCACCTTTAATTGCATATTGATCCATGAATAACTACCTCATTTTAACCAGTTAAAGATACTGATATCTAGTTTGAGCATAACACACTTTTTTCCCTTTGTAAACTAGATATATGCACTACTTATCTAGATATAGTAGTGGATTCACTCCCACACCGTCTATCAGCATCTCAAAATGCAGGTGAGGTCCGGTTACTCGTCCGGTACTTCCGCTCAGTGCAATCTTAGCTCCCTGTTTTACATAATCACCGGTTTTTACCAGAATTTTACTAAGATGTGCATATCTGGTCTGCTTACCGTCTTCATGATCAATGAAGATTACGTATCCGTAGCTTCCCAACCATCCGGCTCTGGTTACCTTACCACCGCTGGAGGCAAATACCGCCGTACCGGTAGGTACATACCAGTCAATTGCTCTGTGGTTTGTGGTAGCACCTGCCACAGGTGCCTTTCTGGAACCGTATCCGGAGGTGATTCGTCCACCGGTTATGGGCTTGATATAGGTAGGAGGAATCTTGGTTCCCCGCTCAATAATCTTCGGTACTGCTTCTTTTACGATCTCTTCTTTCAGAATTTCCTTCTGAGTCATCTTGCCGTTTAGGTAGCTTTCCTGGGCTACTACACGACGAAATCCCGATGAAGGCTGCTGTCTGATTTCTGATTTCGTGGTATACCATTCATCATTGTCGATATAAATGACATCTGCGTCATAATATTCTTCGTAATAGTTATTTTCAACCCATTCTACCGAAAGCTCCGGCTCCGGAACGGTAATCACCAATTCGTTTCCGATGTGAATGGTAACATTAATATTGGGAAGAAGCTCGCTGTTCAACTCCATGATTCTCTCAATGGGAAGGTTTACCTTCTCGGAAATACGGGTCAGGGTATCTCCGGCCACTACTTCATAGATTCCGGGAACCTCCTGTTCCTTGATTACCTCTTCGGTAGCAATCCCCACAGGGGTCAGCTGGCCGGCGGGAAGATATGCCTCCACCACCTCTACCTTTTCGGCAAAATTCATTTCCAAAATACCGTACTCATAATCGGAGAAATCAAGTTCTGTCTTCTCTTCCGTTATTTCACCTACACCGCTCAGAACATCCTCTACACCGGCAGAAGTATTATCATCCTTATCTGCCTCAGGCTGTTTCTCTTCCTTGTAAATGGAAGGAGTCAGCAAGGAGAACTCTCTGTTATTGTCCTTCACCATGGAAACATGGAACTTATCCTGGTCATCATACTGATTAATGGCCGCCTGAAGCAATGCATTCACATCATCCAGGCTGGATAAATTAACCATATACTCGTTTACCTTTAAGGTATAGGAGCGTTTCAAGGTCTGCTGAATGTTATCCCAAAGAACACTTTCCATATTCTTTTGGACTGCTTCCTCGCCGTCTACCAGACCCCAGGTCACCGCCTCACCGGATACCCCCAGTTCTGTCTCCAGGAAGGTATACCCCTCTCTGGTGGCCGCCACATTTTTTCGGGCATTAATGAGAAGCTCCTCTGCCTTTAGGGCATCGGAAATACTTCCTACCTCTACACCGTTTAATGTCACATAGAAGAAGTTCACTCCGGTTTCTTCATAAGGCACATAGCCCCTGACAAAAAGCAGACAGAAAAACAAAGTGAGAATGGTATATTTAATATATGTAAAATCGATACTCTTATGTTTTCCTTTTTTTGTTTTCTTCATGTATTTAAACTCTTCGTTTTATTTCTTACGCACACTGTAGCCAAAAGTTCCCAGTTGCTCTCCGCATCCCAGATATGCTCCGTGGGAATAGATAATGGGTTCTGCCTGTTCCAAATGGAAGCGGTGCTTTTCGTCCATATAGCGCTCATCCGCATGCACTGCAACCACCTTCGCCAGAAACATGTCGTGGGTTCCCAGGGGTTTTACCTCCGTCACCTGACACTCCAGACTGATGGGGCTCTCCCCAATCAGGGGGGCTTTTACAATTGAAGCGGGCATTGCAGTCAAGCCCATCTCCTGAAACTTATCCACGTCCCGTCCGCTTTTCACACCGCAGTAATCGGTGGCAAAGCATAATTCCTTGGTGGTAAGATTAATTACAAATTCTCCGGTATCCTTCAAAATATCATAGGAATATCTTTCGGGACGTACCGAAATAGAAACCATAGGCGGGTCACTGCAAACAGTACCCACCCATGCCAATGTAATAATATTCGGTTTTCCGTTGCGATCTGCCACCGTTACCATAACCACCGGCAAGGGGTACAGCATATTTCCCGGCTTCCAGATCTCTTTCTTAAATTCTGCCATGTAAACTCCTAAAGAATCCCGTTTTCAAGCCCTTCTGCTGTTTGGGCAACCGGAGCTTAGATAAACATTCCGATAATCTGTACGGCAAGTCCACCGATTGCGGCTACCATAGCTACCAGGCTGAAAATAACTGCCTTCTTCACTTCTGCCTTAATGGGACGAACTTCTTCTGACTGGGTTACAATCTGCTTATTGGATTCCTCCACTACAACAGCCTGTACATTTCGGTAAACCTTTACGCACTCCTTGTGAAGATTGTCCTTATTGATTTGAACATTTTCCTGGAATTTCTCATCAAGGCTTTCGGGAATGCTAACCAACTGCTCCTGAATGCGTTCGCTGACTCTGTCACCGATACCGGTGGTAAGCTTCTCATCCAAAATTGCGGGAAGGTCACCAAGTTTCACATCCATTGATCTTCTTAAGCGATCGATTTCCTCTTCTACCTCTGCCAGGTTGTTGGATTCCTTAATGATAGCCAGCTTGCTTTCCATTAACTGGGACAGTGCCTTTACCTGCTCTACACAATCCTCGTAATCCTTTACCTGCTCCTTTAATTCGTCCATCTGAACTGCCTCTGCAGCCAGATTTCCGCGAATAATCTCCTGTGCGGTTAATTTCTGTGCCAATTTGTCCATAAATGTATCCATAATCTGCCTCCAAATGATTTCTGTTTCCATTGCATTTTCGGGGTTTCATTTTTTACAATAGTTAGTGACATTCTAACATCAATTTTCTGTCGTGACAAGCAATCAAAAAAGATTTCCGATTCCGCGCCTTCCAAATTTTGGATTTCTTTGTGCATTTTGTACATTTTCTTTGGCATTTCGAATTTTCTTTGTTGATATTCACTATGTCTTTACAAGTTGTTCATAATTTGTTCACAATTGTATGTTATCATAAATTCATGTTAGAAATTTAATTCGTTTACTTAGTTGATTTTTTTCATAATAGCCCAGGCGTCGAAAGATGTCTGGGCACTCCTCATTTTTAGGGGTTCTTTTTAATCCTTCTGACTGATGGATAAAATCTGATCGTTCAAAGAAAGCATTCTCGCATCCAAATCCGCTACCAGCTTTGCACATTCCACCAATTCATTCTTAATATGCTCGGGCGCATCTCCTTCAAACTTATAGTGAATTTTGTGCTCCAGACTTGCCCAGAAATCCATGGCTACCGTACGAATTTGAATCTCCACCTTGGTATCCACGATACGGTCCGAAAGATAAACCGGTACGGTTACTATCATATGATAGCTCTTGTAGCCGCTGGCCTTTGGATAGGTAATATAATCCTTTACGGTCAGTACTTTAATATCCTTTTGATCACTGATCATATCCACGATACGGAAAATATCCGATGTAAACGAGCAGATGATACGAATACCCGCAATATCGTTTACGTATTGAATCATATTCTCAATCGTAGATTCGTAACCGCCGCGACGAAGCTTTTTTACAATGCTTTCCGGGGTTTTAATACGTGCTTTAATATGTTCGATCGGATTGTAGCGATGCACATGCTGAAATTCATCATTCAAAATTTCCATCTTGGTCTGAACCTGCTTCAGCGCGGCATTGTAAACCAGCTGTACTTCATTCCAGCTGTCGATCCCGTCTCCCATTCGATTATCTAAATCCATTTTGTAACATAACTCCTTTTCCAATAACCCTAACTCCGACCATAAGTCAATTATATTGTACCACATAGCACTCCAAAAATGTAGAATTTCCGCTGTTTTTTCATGATTTTTTCATAATATTTTTTCAGACTACAACACCTTGTATCATAAAAAAAGCAACATCAATATATATGCGTCAAATGTTGCCATTATTCCGAATGAGGAGCTCTTTTTCTTGCATTTTAAAATTTTTTTGCGTATGATTAGCTTGTTTGTGAATAAAGAATTCCCGAAAGGAAAATATTATGAAAAGAAAATCACTGATGAAACAGATTGGCATTTTGTCCCTGACCGCGCTGCTTTTGGCCGGATGCGGAGACGCTGCCGCAAGCAAAAACACCCAGGAGGCTTCCATAAGCACAGAGGCTTCCACCGAATCCTCTCAGGCCGAGACCGAAACCACCTCTGAGACGACAGACCCCAATGCAGATGCAATTGCGGAAGCCATCAAGCAGGAAACCTCCAAGGTAGAGGATGAACCGGTCAAGATTGCAGAGACACAGGAACGCAAACCCATTGCCACTGTGGACACCAAGATTCCTTCACAGTACACCGACCTTCGACTGATTGAAAAAGGAAAAATCGAGAAAATCACTTACACCACTTACGATTACTTTGGCGACGGCTCCGAAATCACCAAAGAAGCCAACGTATTTATTCCTTATAATTACGACGAAACCAAGCAGTACAACGTTTTGTACCTGATGCACGGTATCGGCGGTGACGAAAACGAATGGGGCATGACCGGCAATGCTTCCAAGGTAAAAATGATTATGGACAACCTGGTTTACCACGGAGATATTGATACCTTCATTATTGTAACCCCCAACGGTCGTTCTTCCGCAAACCACTCCTCCAGTGCCGATTACAATTCCTTCTATGTATTCGGTCAGGAGCTTCGAAACGACCTGATTCCTTATATCGACTCTCACTACAGCACCTATGCAGACTACGATGAAAACGGCTATGATCTGACTGCTGCCCGCGATCATCGCGCCATGGCCGGTCTTTCCATGGGCGGTATGCAGACCATCAACATCGGTATCGGTGAATGCGTAGATATCATCAGCTACTTCGGTGCGTTCTCCGCAGCACCCACCAGTAATTTAGACACCAAGACCGCCGAAATTTTGAAGGATAACACCTATCCCATTCACTATTTCTACAATATCTGTGGCACCGAAGACGGAGTTGCCTATGCAAGTGCCAGCGCCGCTGCCAAGAATCTTCCCGCAGTCTGCGACCAGTTTGTGGACGGTGAGAATTTCACCTGGATGGATGTAAAGGGCGTACATGACTTCAATGTATGGTATCTGGGATTCTACAACTTCGCTCAGTTGGCATTTCAATAGTTTTTCGTAAAAAGGAGATTACCATGTTTCGCTTATGGGCCCGCACCTTTCAAAACAACCACTTGCTACAGGACACCTGCATCGAGGATTGTTCCGATGACACCAGAACCCATAAGGTTTTCCATGCCATGGATCAGGTTTGTTATCAATTTGATTTGAGCAAACCCATTTGGCTGGAAAAAACCGTGCGGGAATTCAAGCGTCATGCAAAAGCCCGTTTTTATCAGGACAATTTTATCGAACAAATTGAGTTTGATTATTTGGAAATACAGGTGATTGAAGAAGATTAATTCGAAAAAAGGCTGTCGCTTCTGCAGCAAATTAGCTATACAACAGGCAAATACCCTCTCTCCCGAAAAAATGGGAAGGAGGGTATTTTTATACATTTTTGCGGGAAATGTACAAAGCAAAATTTCTTTTGATTTTTCTGTTGACTTTTCTTCCTCAAAGACATATTATGATTTCAGCACATAGTTTTCAATACTACATAGCATAATATTTATTAACACATTTTAGGATATTCATTTCTAAAAGGAGGTATCTTTATGAAAATAACGATTCGAGAACCCGGCAGTGCCATTACACATTTAATCGCCATGGTCATGGCAACCGTGGCAGCGATTCCTTTGCTGGTAAAATCCAGCCTGCTTTCCGGAGTCAGCAATTTGGCTGCTTTGTCTGTATTTGTAATCAGCATGGTTCTCTTATACGGAGCCAGCGCCACCTATCACAGTGTAAACCTCACTGGAAAAGCCCTCCGGTTTTTCAAAAAAATCGACCACATGATGATTTTCGTATTGATTGCCGGCTCCTACACCCCGGTTTGTCTGATTATCCTGGGCGGAAAGCTGGGATACGCCCTTCTGGGTACGGTATGGAGCATTGCCCTGGTGGGCATGACCATTAAGGCTTTGTGGGTCACCTGTCCCAAGTGGTTCTCCTCCATCATTTATATTGCCATGGGCTGGGTGGTAGTGTTTGCCTTCGGTCCTTTGTACAGCACGTTACCTTTGGGCGGCTTCCTTTGGCTTTTGGCCGGCGGTATCATCTATACCATCGGCGGCGTCATCTATGCCTTAAAACTCCCTTTGTTTAACGCGAAGCACAAACAGTTCGGCTCCCACGAAATCTTCCATTTATTTGTAATGGGCGGAAGCATTTGTCATTTTATCTTTATGTTTTTATATGTAGCGTAATGCCAGAAATTCTTCCACGCATTCCAACGCATATTCATTTTCCAGATATACCACACGAAAATCGTGATATTCATCCGAAGCCTCCAGCCGAAAAGTTGCCAGCTTCGGATTTTCTTTTGCAATGGACTCATAACCAAATGTCACACCGGAATTATTCTCCAAAAGTTTTACAATTAATCCAACATGATCAATGCAGGCTGTGTGTTCAAAATCGTTTAGGGTATAGTTTTGCTGAAAGAGGCTTCTTTCCAAAATATCTCTGGTGCCGGAGCCTTCCTCTCGAAGCAAAATCGTTTCCTTTAGGCAATCCCCCAGGGAAACTGTCCGGTTGGCAAATCGATGTGTTTTGGAACAAATCCCCACAAATGCTTCCCGGTGATATAATCGACTGCCGTAATTTTTCCGTTCAAAAGAGCCCTCCACCAGTAAAAAGTCCAAATCCCCTTCTTCCAGTCTTTTCAGCAAAGTCCTGGTATTGTCCACCGTCACCGAAACCTGATAGGTCCCCTGGGCAATCAGATTGTGAAGCGGAAGGGCAAATGCATATTCCGCTATGGTTTTGGTAGTGCCGATTCGCATGGGTCTTCGATTGGTTGTCAAAAGGCCGGTTCGAAGGGCACGCTCCTGATAGGTTACATTCTGCGCATAACGCATCAGTTGCTCCGCCTCTTTCGTCATAAAGAGCATTTTCTTATCATATACAAACAGCTTACATCCATATTGCTCCTCCAAATAATGGATATGCTGAGTAACCGCCGGTTGGGTCATATTCAATTCTTCCGCTGCCTTTCGATAATTCATCACCCGGCAAAGCGTCAAAAATGTGTTCATTCGATAATCTAACATAGTTTCCCCTCTGTACAAATGCACAAACTGATTATTGATAAATTATTTTTATCATCTTATCACTATTCATAATTAGATTTTATTATAGAAATATATTATGATGCAAGAAGAATATGATTCAAAAGGAGATTATTATGAAAAACATCACAAAAATCCTTCCCGGTTTTGCATTGTCCGTGGTTGTAGCGTTTGCTGCATGGTTCCTGGCAAAAATCCCCGTAGGTGTAGTCAATACCGACGGTAGCGTAAATACCATCGGAAGCTACATCGGCGCTTCCGTTATTGCACTTTTTATCGGTATGCTCATCAACCATTTTTTAGGCAAGAACGAAACCCTTGCACCCGGTTTCAAATTTACCTCCAAGAAGATTCTGAAATTCGCAATTATCCTTCTTGGTGCTTCTATGACGATTTCCACTGTATTAAAGGTGGGCAGTATTTCTTTGGAGGTAATGTTCTTTACCTTACTGACCTGCTTCGGTGGCGGTTACTTCATCGGCAAAGCACTTGGTCTTGATTGGAAGCTCAGCAACTTAATCAGCGCCGGAACCGGTATCTGTGGTGGTTCCGCAATCGCTGCTATTGCTCCTGTAATCGATGCGGAAGACACCGATATCGCATATGCAATCAGCGCCACCTTCCTGTTTGATATGGCAATGATTGTTCTCTTCCCTCTTATGGGCAAGGGCTTAGGTCTTTCCGATCAGGTATACGGTCTTTGGGCCGGTACCGCGGTAAATGATACCTCCAGCGTAGTAGCAGCCGGATATGCCTTCTCCGAAATTGCCGGAGACTTCGCCACCATGGTAAAGTTAACCCGTACCCTTTCCATTATTCCTACCGTAATTGTCTTCGCCATGATTAATGTTCGTTTAAAAAAGAAAGCTGCAGCCGCAAAGGGACAGACCTCCGACAGCAAGGCAAATGTAAAGTTCTCTTCCCTGTTCCCCTGGTTTATCCTTGGCTTCGTAGCACTTGCAATCATCAATTCCACCGGAATTCTTCCTGTAGCCGTTACTTCCACCGCCAAGAGCCTCAGCAAGTTCTTAATGGTAGCAGCCCTTGGAGCAATCGGACTGAGCACCTCCTTCAAGGATATGAAGAAGAGCGGTATCCGTCCCATGATTCACGGTTTTATCATTTCTCTTCTGGTTGTCATTGTGGCAATCGTTGTGGAATACTTCATCGGTTTCGATATGATTACCGCTGTGGGAAGCAATGTGATTCAGTAAAACCATTTCTCATAAAAAAAGGTATGTGCGCACTGCACATACCTTTTTCTGTTTTTATTCTTTTGTCTTTTTATTTGCCTCTGTAACGTTCTGAACCAGGTTTTGCAGAAAAGCAATGGTTTGGGCATCACAATTTTCTCTCTTTACGATAACCGCCTGATTTGCACTGATCATCAAATAAAAATAGCTTTCTGTCTCAAAAGCCTTATACAGCTTCTCGTATTCCATCTTAAGAGTGGAAACTTTCGATTCCTGTTCCAGATAAGTGTCAAAAAAGCGAATGGTGATTTTCAGGCCATTCTCCGCATATTTGGAGCTGTTCCAGGTTCTGCGCGTATTTAACTTCACCCTTAAATCATAGATATAAAAGTTCACGATAGCCATGAGAATCATTACACAACCGCAGGTTGCTATGGTAGGATTGTGATAGAAGCTGGCAGCTCCCAATGCCATCAAACCAAGCACCACAAACACGACAGAAGTAATCAACTCTACTTTCTTGGAATTGGAAACCTTATCGTAAAAGAACTTTACAAAGGTTTCATAGGTCTCAAAAGTGTAATCCAAAGTCACTTCGTGCAGCATGCTTACCTCCCGGAATTAATCATCGTATCCGTTCGGATTATTCTTCTGCCATCTCCAGGAATCCTCGCACATTTCCTTAATACCGTACTGCGCTTCCCAACCAAGCTCCTTCTTTGCAAGACCGGCATCGGAATAGCAACTGTCAATATCACCGGCTCTTCTGGGCTTGATGGAATAAGGAATCTTTACACCGGAGGCTTCCTCAAAATTCTTTACAACGTCCAGTACACTATAGCCGGTTCCGGTACCCAGGTTATAAATCTTAAGACCTACATTCTCTTCAATTTTCTTTAATGCCTTTACATGTCCGAGAGCCAAATCCACTACATGAATGTAGTCTCTTACGCCGGTGCCGTCATGGGTATTGTAATCATTTCCGAATACCCCAAGCTCCGGTCTCTTTCCCACAGCCACCTGGGTAATATAAGGCATCAGATTGTTGGGAATACCATTTGGATTCTCACCGATGGTACCGCTCTTGTGAGCACCAATCGGATTAAAGTAACGAAGCAGAATCACATTCCACTGGGGATCCGCCTTCTGAATATCCATCAGAATCTGCTCCAGCATAGACTTGGTCCAACCATAGGGATTGGTACACTGTCCCTTGGGGCACTGCTCGGTAATCGGTACAAACGCAGGATCTCCGTATACGGTGGCACTGGAAGAAAAGATAATATTCTTCACATTGTGCTTACGCATTACATCCACCAAGGTCAGAGTGCCTGCAATATTATTCTCATAATATTCCCAAGGCTTTGCAACAGACTCACCTACGGCCTTTAAGCCGGCAAAATGAATCACCGCATCAATTTTTTCTTTGTTGAAAATCTCCTCCAATGCAGCACGGTCTAAAATGTCCGCCTCATAAAAAGGAATCTTCTTTCCGACAATCTTTTCCACTCTGTCCAGGGATTTCTTACTGGAGTTGGAAAGGTTGTCCAAAACAATTGCATGCATTCCTGCCTGCTCCAGTTCTACAACTGTATGGCTGCCGATATATCCGGCACCGCCTGTAACCAAAATATTCATACAAATCTCCTCTATAATACCACACCGTTTTTCTCCAGAAGTGCTCTTGCACTTTCTACGGAGTCAACGCCGGTTTTGTTTTTAATGGGTGCGAATTCCTTCTCACGTACTACTTCGTAGGGAAGACAGCTGTCCAACTGATGAATCATATCCAGTACCAGGCTCTCAAACTTGTAACCGTTGGGAGTTTCGGGCTTTACCAGTTCTCCCTTTTCATCCAGGTAAGGAATCTTCTTCTCCACAATGTGCAAAGGAAGATTTTCCATCATCTTCTCCAAATCGGGAACAAAGAACAGATAGTTCAGAATAACACCAAAGTTATAAGCAGGCTCACCCTTTTCATTCTTTGCATCCATCAGTTCATCGGTCATTTCATAGTATTCCACGATAGAAGGCTTGCCATCCTCCAGGCACATAGCGCCTACCTTCTCATCTCTTGCGGCCTTGCGCACAACCTTGGCACCTACCACACACTTTTCTTCAATGGTAGCGCCTACGAAACAAGGATCCGCAATACGCTGCAATACATTGTCTACCGCAAATACATTAATCCATTCAATGCCTTCTGTGTGAACCAGATCCAGCAAACCGGCTTTTTCCAAAGAGATGAACCAACCGCCGTTACCATTGGGAGAAGTAGATAGTCTGCCCTTCTCTTCCAGGTAAATCTTACCTTCGTAATCGGTGGCAGCTGCCATTTCCTGTTTAAAGAAATGCACATACTCAGCCTTGTATCCAAAATAATCATGCTCCTTCATAAAAGAAATGGTAGCATCGTTATTCTTGTCACTGGTCATTACAAACAAGTGAATCCATGCGTCCGCCTGACGAACCACATCCATCAGATTATTTACAAGGCATTCAAAGATATAGAGTTCTCTGGTAATACCTACATTGTACATACCCTTGGGGTTATCGGAGCCAAGTCTGGTACCCATACCGCCTGCCAGAAGTACAGCGCCTACCTTTCCCGCCTTAATTGCCTCAATACCGGTTGCCGTAAAGGATTCTTTTCTCTTCTCAATCTCAGAAAGTTCCATCGCTGCCAAAGGGGAAATAACACCCTTCTTTGCCAACTCCTCTTTATGTTTGCAGGCCTCGATAATCTCCATATCGGTTGCTTCAATCTGGGCAAGAAGCTCGTCCTTCTGACTCTCTGTTAAAGTATCATAATATTTCAAAACCTGTTCCTGTCCGTACTTCGCACATTTCTCTTTTGCCTGCTGCAATCTGCTTTCCATCGTTTTCTCCCTCCAAATAAATTATCTCGTGGAAATTTTGTTTTTGACGCATCAAAAATTATGATTAGTTTACCATAGTTTGCTCTTTTTTTCAATGTTTTATCGGGTGTTACAGGGCGCAAAAAAACTTCGCACGAAATTTCTTGAAATGGTCTCTTTCAAAGAATAATATCATTTTCTGCGAAGTTTCCGGCCCTATTGTATATGCTGCTGTAAATACTTTTCGCGGGTAGCCAAACCGCCTCGAATATGGCGTTCTGATTTATTTTGATCCAACACCTTTCTGGCCTGCTTCGCAAGCGTGGGATGGATTCGTTCCAACCGGGTGGTCACATCTTTATGTACCGTACTTTTGCTTACTCCAAAGGCCTTTGCCGTCTGCCTGACGGTGGCATCTTTCTCAATAATATAGTGTGCTATCTCGATGGCTCTTTCTTCAATATATTCCTTCAAAAGCGAGAAACCCCACAAGAATCTTTTTACCATTGTATGAAAGATTCTTATGGGGTATTCCTAGATTCTGTATTAGCCTAAGGTAAAGGTATATGCTGCCTCAACCAGTGCCATTGCGTTGGTTCTGCTTACCAGACCCACCGTCTCTCCGTTTACTACCGCCAGACAATAGGTACCGTCATAGCGATACAACTGTAATGTCATTTCGGTATAATTGTTATTTTCGATATAGAAGGTAACAGAAATTTCTTCCTTATCCTTGGGTTGTTCATCGGTGAATTCCATAACCTCCAAAGCTCTTACTTTGTTTCGGAAGGTAACCAGATTCACTACATCCTCTCCATGGTAATAAGTACGGGAGCTGTTTCCTTCCTCGTATCCGGAGGTAATCCTGTAATCCACGCCATCCAAAGAAATATCCAATCCTGTAATAGCTTCATAAGGTGCCGTATACAAATCGGTATGTCGCAAATCATTGTAACCTGCTGCCGAGAGGATCTCATAATTGTCCTCACTGATCTGATAAACAATGGGCGAATCATTTATTCTTACATACGCAGTTACAGTGCCGGAATACTCTTCTCCGTTTATTTCCGCCTTCATCTTTTCTGTCAGTTCCTCCTGATTTCTGCCCAGAGAAAGAAGGAAGGTTTGTGCTTCATCCGGTTTGTTTCCATCCTCATCATTGTCACTGTAGTGAAACTTCAGGGTAAGCTCCGGATTGGCCAGTCCCCAAGCTTTCAGTTCTTCATCGGTTACCTTGTAGCTTACATAATTTTCCAAAGGAAGACGACTGATATTGCTGGTATATTCATCCAAAAGCTCCGTATCCAAGGGTACGTTCTTGCCATTTTTCTGGGTGAAGAACAAATCATCGGAGCAATAGGTCTCCTTGCTGTCTTCCACATAGGTAATCGTATAATTCTCGCTGCCGCTTACCTCTACACTGAGAATTTCATCAAAATTCGGCAGTTCATCCCGTTTCAGCATGTCGGAGATTTCAATCTCGTAGGAATCAAAAGGATCTGTTTTTACCAGATAAACATTTCCGTCTCCAACAGATACATATCGCTGAGAATCCATGGTACTGTAAGCACCCAGCAAAATCTGATATTCCTTTTCAGCAGTATCAATCGTAATGGTACAAGTGGGTTGACTTAAGCCATACTGACTGTAATCTTCCACGTCTTCAATCGCAAAGCCGGCTCCAAAGGAGGAAAAAATATCCAGTAGCTCATTTACCTTGTCTTCATCCACAGGGAAAGCCTCATCGTCCTTCCATTTCCACCGGTCTCCTTTTTCAAATGCCAAAGAAACATTGTCGTATTTCCAGCTAAGAGAGGTAACATCTTTTGCTGCGATACGAAGAATTTCCTGGTCCGTGTTTTTGATTTTTTCCTTCTTTTCCTCTGTATGCATTACAATCCAGGTGGCCACACAAGCTACCACCAGAACCCCCAGAAGAACAAACACTTTTTTAAACCGTTTCATGCTGCTTCCTCCTCGTAAGTACAACAACTACCACGCCGATTCCAAGATATGCAAAAGGAATCACGAAAATCAACATTGCCTTCAGCATGGATCCCTGAGACTCACTGATTGTCAGGTAATTGTAGTTCAAAGACTTGCTTCGGATTGCCAACGCTTCACGCTCACCGATTGCGTAAGACAGGGCATTCATACTTAGGTCCGTATTGGCGCCGGATGAATATGCATTATACATATCCTGAAGGAAATCACCGGAAGAGAACCAAATGATCTTGCCGCCACCGTCAACATCAATGCTTACAGCCAATGCGAAGCCTCCGTCGATATCACCGTCTTCCTTCTCATAGGTCGTAAGTCCCAGACCTGCAATCTTGCTGAAGGAAGCATCGGAAGTGGTCAACAAAGCGGTAACATTGGTGGCATTGGTGGATACAGACAAACCGGAGGCAATGGGAATAATCGGATAGTAATTTGCCTCCATCAGCGAATCGGTAATACTGCTGCTGGTCATATCCGGAATCAAAATATAAGGTCTCTGGAATGCATAATGATTTCTGTCTGCTTCTACCACAACGCCTTCCTTTACCAAAACTTTGTGATCTTCCAAAATAGAGTTCAATCGTTCAAAGGACTGATCCTCCACCGGTCCGCAAATAACATACAATTTGCCTCCGTCTTTTACGTAGTCCGAAATCATATCTTTTTCCGCATCGGAAATGTCACTCTGAGGAGCGTAAATCATAATACAGGAAGCATCCTCAGGAATTCCATCCACTGTCAGTAAAGACAGACTCTGAATTTCAATATTTGCCTTTTCAATCTGGTTCTTAAAGGTTGTGGGAAGTTCTCCTTCTCCATGGCCTTCCAGTACATAAAGCTGAGGCAACTCCTCATTTACCACATAATCAATTGCGGAGGTAATCGCACCCTCTCCGTCAAAGGAAGTGGTATAGGTGTAGGAATACATATCCGCTTCCTGTACATAAATGTCGGAATAAGGTACATAACGGAAACGATCGCCGCACTCAATTACCAAGCTGTTGTTCTGTACGCTGCTATCGGTATACTGCTCCGCAAAAGTAGGGAACACATCGGGATTTTTCTTAATCACCTGAATATGCGTGGACAGGCTATCATATTTCTCCAAAAGATTTTCAATAATCTCATCCTCTTTATCCGCCTGTACAATCCAGTAAATGTTTACGTCCTTTTCCAGGGAATTCACTACTACCTTGGTATTACTGGTAATGGAATACAATTTGGTGGAACTGATATCATATTTGGTTATTGTAGCAGGCAATGCGGATACTCCAATATTGACCACCACCAGAATCGCGATAACAACCAGGGTAAGAATCAGGGAATAAGATCCGCCCTTTAATGCTAATTGTCTTGACTTTTTCATTAGTTGTACCTCCTTTTCTCCAAAGACTGCACAGACAAAAATAAAAAGAGCACAATCACGGATAAGAAGTAAACGATAGACGTTAAATCAAAAATACCATTTACAAATGCTGTAAACTGTTTAAAAAATGACAGCTTTGTCATAATGGCAGGTAGCAAACCTTCCAGCATATCTTTGTCCTTGGAATAGGCAATAATTAATCCGGCATATTCCAGAAAACCGATGCCGTATGCCAGATAGTCATTCTTGGTCAAAAAGTACACCACAAGCGCAATCGCTGCCGCAATCACACAAAGCGCAATCAGAGAACTGAAGGCTGTGGAAGATACATACTCCGAAAGGGTTACACTGAAATAATTCAGCAAAATCACCGTCACACCGATTCCTGCCACAAATCCCTGATTTTCGGAAAGAGTGGAAAGAAAAACACCCATGGCAATCAACGCTGCACCCATAATAAAGAAGGCCAAAATAGATCCATAGGAGGTAAGTAAATAAACATCTCCATACTTGGCGAATACCAGTGGATATGCGGAGATAACGCCTAAGGGAATCAGATATACGATTAAAAGTGCCAAATACTTACCGATGATTACCTGTGTGGTGGTAATCGGCAGAAAATACAATAACTGATCCGTCTTTTGTTTTCTTTCTTCTGCAATGACGCGCATGGTCAACAAGGGTACGATGACCACGAACACAAAACTACAAAAGGATAATACATATTCAAAATTGCTGACTGCGGAATTGATATTGTACATCATGGCGCCAATACCGGTAAATGCCAGTAGGAAGGCGCCGAATACATAGGCGGTCAGCGAGCGAAAATAGCTCTTTAATTCATGCGTAAGTATTGCGATCATGCCTGATCCCCCTCCTTTAATTCATCTTCTTCCTTGGTCTCCAAGGGAGCCTCTTCCTTCTTTGGCTCATTTGTTTTCACTTCTTCTGCTTCCAAAGTTTCCCCGGCCGGTTGTGTATTTCCCTGGCCCTCCGCCAATTCAATAAACACATCCTCCAGTGTCGCTTTCTTTAGTCGCATCTCCAAAATCGGAACCTGATTCATGGCAAAAGAAGCAAACACCTTACGGGACAATTCATAGATATCCGGCAAATCGGTCTTTAGATGAATCATCAAATAGTCTTCCTGGGTTCTCTCGGATTTCATCTCGGTAATGTCTGAAATCGCGCCCAAAATTCCCATTACATTTTCTTCCGGTGCATCTGTGGTCAGGATTATCTCATTGGAGGACAGAAGCTGCTTCTCCAGATTTTCCGGGGTATCAAATGCCACCAGTTTCCCTCCGGAAATCATAAGGATTTCATCGCAAATTGTTTGCACTTCAGATAAAATATGGGAAGAAAAAATAACCGTATGGGTCTCACCCAGGGATTTAATCAAATCTCTGATTTCAATAATCTGCAGAGGATCCAATCCTACCGTAGGCTCATCCAAAATAATTACACGAGGGTTTCCGAGCAATGCCTGCGCAATGCCCACACGCTGCTTATAGCCCTTGGACAGATTGCGGATCACGCGGTCACGCACATGGGTGATGCCGATTGTCTCGCAGATTTCGCCGATATGCTTTTTCTTGGTGGTACCCTTGACACCCTTCAATTCATAGGCAAATTCCAGATACTCATTGACGGTCATATCGACATAGAGCGGGGGAATTTCGGGCAGATAACCGATATGACGCTTCGCTGCCAGCGGATCATCCAGAATATCAACTCCGTCGATGGTGACGGTGCCGCTCGTAGACGAAAGATAACCGCAGATGATGTTCATCGTGGTACTTTTACCGGCTCCGTTCGGACCGAGGAATCCCACGACCTCACCCGAGTCGATGGCGAAGCTTATATTGTTTACGGCACGCTTATTGCCGTACAGCTTCGTAAGGTTTTTGACCTCTATCATGGCGCTGTTGCTCCCTCCATAATAAGCGGGCGAACCTGCCTTTTGAACACTCCCCCGCATAAATTCACATTACCTATTTTAACTTGTTTTACTTCAACTTGTGTTACGGTTTTGTTAATCTTATAAGGCTAAAACAAATTTTTTGGCGTTATGGAAAAATCGAAGGAAAAATAAGGTTTTGTCTCTGCAAATTTCAACATTATTACTCTTGTATGCCCTTCTTTATTCGAGTATAATATCTCCATAAACAATTTGGGAGGATATAACCATGTCTATTAAAGTTGCTATCAACGGTTTCGGTCGTATCGGTCGTCTTG